>JABHNP010000155.1 GCA_018694455.1 Planctomycetaceae bacterium
CAAGGGAGTGATGTTGGGAACCGTAGGCCGTGACGGCAGTTACCGTCCATGGCTTCCGGCTGTTCTGATAGGTGGTGAAGCCTATTTGTTCGAGCCCACTTACGGCATTCCTGTGCCTAGCCGTGCGGGTCTGGGCGTAGCGACTGTGAGGGAAGCTGCCTCGGACGCACGCGTGCTGAGCCAACTGGATGATACATCTCGGCGATATCCGGTCGCTTCGGATGATATGAAAAATCTGGTGGTGTTGGTTCCTGCCGATCCCCAGTCGCTGTCTCGAAGAATGAAACTCTTAGAACAAAATTTGTTTGGTGGTTCGGCTGTGCGTTTAACCGTCAACGCTACTGCTTTGGGTTCACTTGCGGTTGAGGCGTTGCCAAAGAGAAAGACATCGACCCCAGTTGCGTTGTGGTCATTTCCGTTTGAGGTTCGCAGAAGATGGCTGGTGAAAGACGGGGCTGTTTTGAAGGCACTTTCTGATGAACTTCGAGTCATGAGTGTTGTCGTGGAGGAGAAAGGAATAGTGCGAGGCTTGAGTTCCGGAAGAAAAACTATTCGGCCCTTATACGCTGGCCGGCTGCGAGAATTTCGGGGAGAGCTGAAAGGGCCACAAGGAGCGAAAAAAGCCTATCTTCTTGCTCGGCCAAGTGATGCAGCTGTAGCAGAATTGACTATGCGGTATCCGGAACCACAGCGAGAAACGGTCCGAAGAATTTATGAGCAGATGAAAGAAGATGCAACGTATTGGCTAGGGCTGGCGACACTCTCAGAGGGTGATTACGAAATTGCTGCAGATTATCTTGAGAGAATGACACTTCTTGCTTTGCCCGATGGTCGGTGGGCAGCGGCCGCACGTGTGAATCTTGCTGAGGTAAAAATCCAATCCGGGGATATTGAGGGGGCAATCAAACTGCTCCGTGAGGATCGATCAGCCCAGCGGTTTGGTAGTCGTTTTCGTGCGGAGCAGCTGGAGGCCGAGGGCGTACCGCCGGAAACAGGATTAGATCAGGTGAAGAATTAAAGTCGGACGTGCCGTGAGAAGGCTTTTCTGCCTAGAAAACATGTTCCGATTGCCGAGTTTGTTTTGTAGCGGTATCATTCACTGCTCAAGAGGTAAACACAACTGAGTATGTTGTCCGTGCTTCGAGACGCACAAACAATCGAAAGAATGAATACGATGAAAGAGGGCATTCACCCACAGTACATAGAATCTATAGTAAAGTGTGGTTGTGGGAACTCCTTTACAACGAGAAGTACTGCGTCGGATATAAAACTCGACATTTGTAATGTCTGCCATCCGTTCTTCACTGGTAAGTTGAAGTTCGTTGATACCGCTGGTCGGATAGAGAAGTTTAAAACAAAGTTCGGTACAAGCGGTTATGCGAGTCTAAAGAAGAAGAAGGCAGCGCAAGCACCGGAAGGCTCTTGAGTTCCGGTTTTTGAATCGTCGTTGGCTTTTGAATGATAGCTCAGCGGCGAAGTACTACTGGATCGAGATATTCTTCCAGTGCAGCAGGGATGCTGGCCGACATATTTTCTTTCGGCCGTTGGAGTCATGATGCGGGAAGAACTCGATGCCAAATTAGCGCGATTCGAAGAGTTGGAACGGCTTCTGGCTGATCCGGCCGTGCTCGCGGATTCTCAGCGGATGTCTTCTGTTGCTCGAGAGCATGGGGGACTCGCCCGTGTTGTTCGTCGGTATCAGGCCTTTCTTGCCGTTGAGGAAGAGATTAATGAATACACGGAAATGCTCGCTGGGGATGACGCGGACTTTCGTGAACTTGCAGAGACTGAATTGCCGATCCTTGAAAAGCGACGAGATGAAGAATGGGATGTTATTCTTGATGGTTGCCTCGACGATCCAGACGCAGATCGCTCTCGGTGTATTGTTGAATTACGTGCTGGTACCGGTGGGGACGAAGCAGCACTTTTTGTGAGAGATCTTTTTGAGATGTATCGCCGGTATGCGACGGAGATTGGCTGGAACGTTGAAGTAATGGATGCCAGCCCTACTGAACTAGGTGGATTTAAAGAACTAGTGATTGGAGTGTCCGGCGGAGAGGTGTTCCGACAATTGCAGTATGAGAGTGGTGGTCACCGGGTGCAGCGAGTTCCAAATACTGAAACAAAAGGGCGAGTCCATACATCAGCGGCGACCGTTGCAGTTCTTCCAGAACCCGAAGATGTTGAAGTGTCTATTTCTTCTGATGAATATCGAAAAGACCTTTTCTGTGCCAGTGGTCCAGGCGGTCAGCATGTTAATAAGACGACATCAGCAGTCCGATTGACACATCTGGAGACAGGCATAGTGGTTCAGTGTCAGGACGAAAAAAGTCAGCATAAAAATTTCGCAAAAGCTTTGCGGGTCTTGAAAACACGAATATACGAACGTCAGCGGCAGATTGAGCATGAAAAGCGAGCAAGTGAGCGAAAGGGCCTTGTTGGTTCAGGTGACCGAAGTCAACGAATTCGAACGTATAACTTTCCTCAGAATCGTGTGACGGACCACAGATTGAATCAAAATTTCAACCTTGATCAGATATTGGCCGGCCGCTTGAATCTACTGTTTGACGCGATGGCAGAGCGAGTTCGGCAGGAACGGCGGAGTGGTGCGGTAGCCCGGTAAAAGAGCCGAGTGATTTTGTTGTCTACTATCTTTTTTGCAAGACGTGGCGAGTGTATGGCAGAACATCGTTCCAGTAAAAGTGGTGAAGAAGACGTATGGACTGTTGGGCGATTGCTTACGTGGACTACAGAGTGGCTTGGAAATCAAAAAAGTGAATCACCACGCCTCGACGCCGAGGTGCTGTTGGCATTTGTCAGGAAATGTCCCAGGATTTTACTGTATACGGCGTTCGATGAGGTCGTCGATGGAGAGTGTCGGCAGAAATTCCGAGAGCTCGTGCGTCGACGTGGTCAGGGTGAACCGGTTGCCTACCTAGTAGGGTCAAAAGAATTTTTCTCGATTTCGCTGGATGTTACAGCAGACACGCTCATACCAAGACCTGAAACCGAGGGTCTTATTGTCCGAGCACTCGATGTGTGGAAGGAAGAGTTCGGGGGCAGGTCGGGCATGCGGGTTCTTGATATTGGGACGGGGTCGGGAGCAATTGCAGTTGCAATTGCTTCGCACATGAAAGACGCGGTCCTAACAGCCACGGACATATCAAGCGAGGCTCTTGATGTGGCGTTGGTGAATGCAAAGAAACACTCAGTGAGTGAACGGATTCAGTTTGTGCAGGCGGATGTCCTCGAACATCAGGATCTCCGTGGTCCGTGGGATATAGTGCTTAGTAATCCGCCCTATGTGCTCGAAGAAGAGTTCGACAGTTTGCCCGATGATGTGCGGCTATATGAACCTCGAGTTGCTCTTGTTGGAGGCCCTACTGGCTGTGAGATTGTGAAACGACTGGTGCAGCAGTCAGCGGGAAAGCTCGCTCCCGGAGGGCGGTTATTTATTGAAATTGGGCCTTCAACGGTTCTCGCTGCAGAAGGGATAATAGCGGACACACCATCAATAGTCGGAGAGCCGACAGTGGCCGATAGTGCAGGTTTACCTCGCATTTTAGAGGCACGGGCAAGGTAAGGCTTTGCCCCTCAGTGGGTTCATTCTCGCTTTCTCATGTAGGCAGCAGCAGGAATGTCTGTCTGCATGTTTTGCGCAAGACGAGAACTGGATCTCACGTGGGATATTGCTGTGCTTGGATATGTTCGAAAAGCTCTAACTTTGTGTCGTGAATATACGTTCAAAGTTGTGAAGGAATTAGTGCCGCCAGTGCCCGTAGTGGTGTCGGTAGCATTTTCCCTTGGCCTCGGCGCGGCAAGTGGGACACTATTAAGCAAGTATCCTAATTGGAATTTTTCATGTGCAATATGGATTCTTGCGTTGTCAGCAGGTTGTCTTCTTCTGTCGGCATTCATACTTCGGAGTCGGTGGCAGGCACTGGCTATAAAAAGGGGTGCATGGTGGATAACTCTTTTTGGAATGACTTGCGCTATGTGTGGCTGGGCATGGTGTTGCGCACGGTTATTTCCACGCAATGATCTAGCCTGGAGCCTCACGGACACTCCGCTGCCAGTATTGGTTCAGGGTGTTGTGGTAGTAGGTCCAAAAAAGGTAAAGGCTGCAGAAAATATTTTGGATTTTTATAGGCAGCAAAAAACTTCAGAGTGGTGTCTCGAACTTCATGCTGTAAGAAATCAAGGGCTTTGGGAATCTGTTTCTGGATATGCCCGTATTTTTATCGATGGTGAGATGCAGCCGTTACCGGTTGGAAGTTCTGTTCGGGTCTATGGTCGTGCTGCGAGGCCATCTGCACCGCTGAATCCATCTGAATTTGATTTTCAGCGTCATTCACAGCTGAAAAGAGTGCTTACCATAGTCCGGGTCCGCAACTGGTCATCGGTTGTATTCTGCAGAGATAAGCAAACGATCACGTTAGCCGGATGTATTGACTGGCTTCACCAGCGTTGTCTTAAAAGACTGCATGAGATTGTGCCTGAAAGCAATCAACCGCTTGCCAGCTCTTTACTACTTGGTGCTCGAGAGGCCCTGTCGCAGCAAACAGTGAATGCATTTGCAGATACCGGAAGTGCCCATATCCTGGCGATATCAGGGCTGCATATTGGACTTGTAGCAACCGCGGTCTTCTATGTCTTACGTTTGTTTGGGTGTTCGCTTCGGATTAGCTGGCTTATTGTAATTATTGTTGTAACAATTTACGCCTGCCTCACCGGGGGTGCTATTCCGGTGGTTCGAGCAACTATGCTGATGTGGGTTGCAGGTCTTGGGGTCTGGACAAGAAGGCGTTTTGTAGGGCTCCATGCACTTGCAATCGTAGGGATCGTACTTCTCCTCTGGAGTCCAGCTTCCATAGTCTCTGTTGGAATGCTGCTTTCTTTTCTGGCAACTGCAGTTCTGATATCACTTGGTGTGTGGTGTCGAGATCATTGGGGTGACGATTCAATTACACAGCTGGCGAAAGAAAAAAGGAGCTGGATTCAAAGGATTTTGTACCGATTCTTTGATGCCTCCCGTTGGTTTGTTTTGTTAAGTGCGTCTGTATGGATAGTGTCTGTGCCACTTGTAATTGTGGGCTTCCATCGTTTTGTTCCGATTGCAATCGGGACGAATATCCTCATTGCACCTCTGCTGCCTTGCGTCATGGCTTCCGGATTTGTTTGTTTGGTTTCAGTTTTTTTGCCCGTAAGTGTGTGTAAACCATTAGGCGATGCTGCGGGGTTCTTCTTTGATTTGCTTGAACGAGTGGTCGAAATGTTGGCGAGCATTCCTGGTAGTTCGGTGCGTGCTCACACCCTGCCTACTTGGTGGGTATTGTGCTGGTATATCGTTATTGTCTTGTTTCTACTCCAGCTTTGTTATCAAGCAAAGCTTGTAAAAAGAAGACATGCATTTGGCACAGAAACCGTTTCAAAGGGTCCCGAGATTCTGGCATTAAGAAGGAAGATCTTGGTATTCGGTGTGATTTTGTTGGGAGTTGGGATGCTTGGTATCAGCCTTCAGTCGATGCCAAAGACGTTTCAGGGAAATCGCATTATTGTGTCTTCGATGGGGCATGGGTGCGGTATTGTAATAAAGACCGAAGGCGGCCAATGCCTCGTTTATGATGCCGGAAGAATTGG
>JABHNP010000154.1 GCA_018694455.1 Planctomycetaceae bacterium
ATCGAGTGCCGGCGTGACAGATATCACCATACAGGGCAATTACATTGGCAGTGCTGTTGGAAGTGCATTTGTCGGCAATACGCAGGGTTCGTATTTCTGGGAAGGTAATCCTGCCAATCCATTGCAATACGCTTTTGCAAGTCTTGGTTATGACTCGACCACGGAACTACCAACACCACCGGGATATATTACAGGTGACGCACTCTTTAGTGCTTTGATTGAACCTGTAAGTGTAGGTGGCGATGTTGATTCCGAAGGGAACGAGAACGCTGACTTTGTTGACGGTGGTTCGACGATCCCACCAACGCCGCCAGGGCCACCGCCACCAGATCCGGATACCTGGTAAGGCCGATTCGATTGTGTGCTGGATTCTGTTGAGCGAAGAAGCAAGGCGGTTCGCCTTATGGCGAAATCTGCAAGCCATTGACGTCGACCGTGACGGTCGAATTGTTCTCGACGTTCACTCCGGAGCCTCCAGCACCATTAACGTCAAACGCACTTTGGATATCGATGAAACCCGAAGATGCGGCTAGTGAAATGGCACCGAATGGTGGGTCGGTCCATGGAGTAACATTCACATTCGGGGTGGTGACGGTCTGCAGAGTGAAGGCAAGTGTGGTGTCACCACTTAGGTTGTCAAAGGTGTTGATAGTAGAAAATGTTGTCGAGGCAGTTTCGATGGAGCTGACACCACCGATTGTGATCGTTCCACCATTTGCAGCTGATATACCGTGTGCCAACAAGTTTGGATTGTTGATTGTCAGATTGCTAAAGGTAGTGGTGTCACCCACTGCAGCACGATCTGTTATGAGAATGCCTGCCGTTGTTCCACCCGTGACCGATATATCATCGAACGTGAAAGCGCCGCTGCCGCCTGTAATAAGTATGCCGTTTTGTCCTGTGCTGGCGAGTGACGCTCCGGTTACCGAGACAGTCGCGTCAACATTCTGTAAAAGAATTCCCAAACCAGTGTCTGTAAACGGCGTCGCTGTTGGTCCACTTAATGTGATACTTCCACGGCCCGCGTCTTCATTGGACCCCGTGGCTAAGAGCAGGTAGCTGGAGCTTGCCGTATTGTCAATTGTGCCAAAGTACGTGAACTCAGGTGCCGCCGTTATTAGCCCGGCACCATCGTCGCCGACCTCAATAGCAGCACCAGCAGCGGTGTTCCGAACGATACCAAGGCCCCCGTCCGATGAAATCCGTGTTGTACTTGCGTCATCAAAGACATAGATGCCTCGAAGAACCGTGTCTGTGAGTGAGATATTTCCGAGGTTATTCGCAACGGTATCGGCGTTATTCGAGATGATGATGCCTTCGCCACCAGTGTCTGAAAGTTCGTTGGTGGTGATGAGGGATCCCGCTGGTGGGCTCCCCACGGCGATATCGAAGGTGCCGGCACCGGTATTGCTGTCAATCACGACGAGCGGGCTGGCTATTCCGCCGGTATTCGCTGTGTCACTCACGATCCGTCCGTCATAGCTGACAAGCAGCGCACCGGTGTTGTTGTCAATCAGAAGGCCAGATCGTGTCATGTTGGCGATGGTTGTGTCTGTGAACTCAATGCCGCCGGTTGAGTCCGTTATTCGAACGCCACGCTGGATTGCAGCTGTACCGTCGCCGCCAATGTTGACATTGCGAACGGAAGTACCGCCAGCCAACGATATGGCTGAGTTATACGGGTTGGCTGTTGTTCCAAAAGGCTGAGCGGTTCCATTGAGATCACCACCCTGAACAAGTAGTGCTTCATTCGATCCAACGATGTCAAGATTGGCAATCGTCAGACCGCCTTGCCCATTGGTGTCAATGCTCGTTCCACCAGGATTACTCAACAATGGGTTGTTTGTGCTTTGTGCTGGAACGGTGAAGAGATATGCATTACTTGCCGTGTTAAACGTTCCACAATTCGACCCAACTGCGAGGGTAAGTGGCCCGCCACTGCCGACAAGAAACTGGTTGTCTGCGTTGAATGAGAATGAATCACCGTAGAAATTCGGGGCAACGCGGCTATTGCCTTCGTGAACATAGACAATGTCCCATTGTCGTGTGGCTGCAACATCTGCGTCGGCAAGGTTTGTGAACGGTGCTTCTGCCGTTCCATCGCCACCGGCAGCAGCTGTGTTATCAACATGAATGACGTTCCACGGCGTGCCATTGTTTTGTGTGTTTGAGAGGTATTCGGGAGTTTGGTGACCACGAACGATATGCTCATTTCGCATCATTGGCTGTTCAAGTTGATCGGGAACATTGCGTCGTCGACTGCCACCCATTCGGTACGTGAGCCGTGCAAAACCTGTAGAGTCAAAGAACGGGTCATTGTTGTATTGCAGGTTAATGTCCCAATTGTTTGCAACGGTGATATCAAACCGGGTATAGACACCACCAAAAAATGGCACCATTCGTTCACCCGTTTCTGTGCCGCGACTCCATTCGTTCGCATTGCCGTATGTGTAGCCACCAACAGAGATCATGCCGCCAAATGCTTCAAGCTTTGGAATCCACGCACCGACCTCAAGATCGGCTCCACCAAGTGCGGCATCAAGCCCATAGTCGCACATAATGTAGTTTTTGGACCATGGTGTGCCAGGGGCTCCAACGTTGTATGCAGTTGTGCCAACAGGCATGTATCCATTACTTCGAATAGCTCCCCTGTCGGTGACATATTCTCCAGAGAAACCTACCTGCTGATAGACGTGACCAAATTGTCCAAACTCAGTATTGCCCGTGCCAGCATACTGGTTCATGTCGCCGTCATAATCCCAGTACAGTCCCAAGCCAAGCAATGATCCGTTATCGGTAAGTTGTTTTCGGACAATACCGACGTTTGAGAAAAACCCGCCATTGGTTGAAAGATGCGTTCGAAGGTCAGCAGACCAGAAACCACCGAGATCATCCTGCGCGTAGGGAATAAAACCACCGAGGGTCATGTAACTACCAAAATATCCAAGACCTCTTCCAGCACCATTGATTCCGTAATAGAAGAATCCCGGGCCAGCGTCATTGAAGCTTCCGAGTGCTCCGAGTCCACGATTGACAACACCATTGGCGACACCTGAAGGCTGTGACATTGATGATTGACCGACCTGCGCAAGGCACTGTAGTGGTGTTTGGAAACTCAGCGATGCTATCAAGGCCAAAGTTGCTGCTCGGCGCGCATGTTTCTTCCAAGATGATGCTCTGCGCTTTAGCAATTGAATTCGCGCAGTAGTTCGGCGAGTCAGTTTTCGTCGACGGCGTTTCGTGGCCGGTGCGGTCATTGTGTTACTTCTTTGAACGGGGGCGTGTCGCATCATCGCTCCAGGTCCTCTTCACCTCTGGCCCCCTAGTACGAGAGACTCCCGTGTAGAAAGACCGTTACGATCGTCATTAGTGATCGTCTTACGCCGACCCGCAGCATGAGAATTTTCGACAAAAGGTTCGGGACCAGTACTGGCTTTGAAGGCTGCCAGCTTTGCCTGGTCTGCGCAGATCACCGTCTGTTGAGATAAAATCCGAGGGAAACGTCTGGATTCTGGGTGGTTAAGAACCATGAGCGGCGATGTTCACGGTATCTTCGAGTTAGCTAGACTCTTTGCGATCAGCGATTACATCAGGCGTCGATGATACGAAATCGACTGACTGTGTTCGTCATCCCTTCAATGGCATCTTCCATATGGGCAGATGCTTTTCGGAATTCCGTCAGCGTTTCGGTCGCGGCTTTTGAGTTGTCAGAGAGTGACACAAGGTTTTCGGCAATCTGGGTAGCGCCCGAAGTCTGGGCCTGCATGCCCTCATTGACCTGATCAAAGCGTTGATTCAAACCCTGTACTTTATCAATAACAGTTGAGAACTGCTCACTGATACTGCTGACTTTTTGAACGCCAGTTTTGACTTCCGCTGAAAAGCGGTCCATCTGCATGACACCAGCGGCGACAGCCTGTTGCATCTGTTCAACAAGTCGTTCGATATCAAGTGTGGCGACTGCAGTCTGGTCGGCAAGACGGCGAATTTCACGAGCTACTACAAGGAAGCCGTGTCCATATTCACCAGCCTTCTCGGCTTCGATGGCAGCATTGATAGAAAGCAGATTGGTCTGATCAGCGACTTTCGTAATGGTTGTAATCACAACATTAATGTCTTCGGCTCGCTGCCTGATGAGTGAAAGCCGTTCGGAAAATTCGCCTGTCGCAGTTTCGAGATGCGACATGGTTTGGCCAACCCCAGTAAGGTCTTCACGGCCTGCTGAGGCGACTTCTGCAGTATCAGTCGCAACGTCGGCAACGTCAGCCATCGTCTCACCGAGTTCCTTACCAGTGACTGATATTTCACGGCTCGCGACTGCTGCTTCACTTGTGCTTTTTTCAAATGCCTGAACGACTGACTCTTGCTGACTTGAAGCGGCAGAAAGCTGCTTTGCTGTGGAGGTCAGATCAACGCCAGATCGTTTCACCTGCGAAACAATTTCACGCAGGCTGCCAGTCATAGCCCCAATGTCACGAAGGAGTTGACCAGATTCGTCAGTGCACGAAATCGCAGTTTCCTCAAGTGCTGCGCCTGTAAGGTCACCCTCTGCGACTCGTTGTGCTGCGTGTGCGGACTGCTCAATACGGCGTGTCAGGCTGGCTGTCAGCCAATAAATAAGACCAAGAACGGTAGAGAACCCAACGATCGCGACTGCGAGCGTAAAAAGAAGCGGCCCGGTAATCTTTGCGATGACGTCTTTCCGTGGCAATTCCATTACAACGGTCCATGAACCAGTAGGGATTTCTTTGGCGGCATAGAAGCACTGTTCTTTTGAAAGCGGGTCAGTATCAGATAAAAGATCAGTTGTGATGGCCGGCCCCGTGCTGCCGTCATGAAATTGTTGGAGAACATCCGCGTATTCGGTGACCCCAATTTTTTTTGTTTTCATGTCGACACCATCCACAGTGGAAGCAATCACAGAGCCGAGGCGGCTGACAAGAATGATGTCGATATTCCAGCCGGCTTCTTTTTGTCGTACCTTGATGGCTTCTAGGTCTTTGGTTAACTGATCGAGCGCTCGGTCAACGCCAGCAACCCCAGCAAATTTTCCATCGATCATGATGGGGTAAGTCTGTTCAACCATGAATTTACCCTCGTAGTCGTAGGGTTCAGTCACCATGGCCTTGTTTGTGTCTGCCGGGTTTTCAGCTCGCTGTTTGCAGCCTGCGTAGTAAAGCTTCTCGAGGCCAACGCACGGTTCGAGACTTATCTTGGTGTCATCTGCAAGTTCACGGAAATAATAAGGCAGGAAGCGGCCGTCTTTCCCAAGGGCTTCTTTGGGCAATGTGGCAGAAGCATCTGCGTCTCGACCGTCTGCATTTGTCTCGTATCCAAAATATGCTGCAGTAAACTGTGGGTTTTGTTCAAGAATCGACTTGGCGAAAGACATCGATTTTTCACGCTGGCCAAAGAGACCATTTTCAGCGGCTATTGCCATCGTGCGAGATGCCGTGACTGCTTGGAGCGTACCACGATCAATTTCGGTAGCGATGACTGCGGTGCGCTCGCGAAGAATTTCTTCTGCAAACTCTAAAAGTGCATTCTCAACACTTTCGGAGTTCGTGACGTGTATAACCGTGAAAATAAGTGCTGCTGGCAGAATGCCGAGCAGTAACATGCGATTCCGAATGCCAAGATTTGGTAGTTTCATAGGATGAACTGAAGGGCTTGCGAGCAGCGGTAGAAAGGCCGGATTTTTGGAGGAGATTCCCCTATAGAATAGGCTACCTTGTAAAACTGTTCTGGTCAGGAAGAAAATTCGGGCATGGCGTGAGAATGTCAGTCCGTACAATCGTTACATTGAGAATGCACGGACTGATGATTCGCATGCAGTAGAAATCATGTGGTGGAAATCATGCAGTGGAAGTCGTGTTTATAAAGGTATGAACGAACTTTTTGGGGAGCGAATGGCCTTTGGAGCCACAATGAATCTCATGAATAACCCGCAGAAATTAACGGCTGATTGGCGGCTCCAAGACTATACGGCCATTCTTTTTGATTGTGACGGCACGCTTGCTGACACGATGCCTGCTCATTATCGAGCATGGCTTCATGTGACAAATCATCATGGGCTTCGCTTTGATGAAGATTACTTTTATGCCCTTGGCGGTCGGCCGACACGAGACATCCTTGCAACACTTGCAGGTGAAGCGTCGATTGAGATCGATCTGGATCAGGCCTCTGAGATGAAGGAGCAGGCGTTTCTCGAGCAGGTAGCCCATGTGAAGGCAATTGACCCTGTTATTGCCGCAGTACGTCGCGCTCATGGTCATGTTCCAGTAGCAGTTGTGACCGGTGGATACCGAGATGTGTGCGAGAAAATCCTTTGCCAAATTGGTGTTCGTGAATATTTCGATGTCATTGTTGCCAGTGAAGATACAAGTCGACATAAGCCGGATCCGGATCCGTTTCTGGAAGCAGCCAGTCGTCTTGGTGTACAGCCAGAGGGTTGTCTTGTGTGGGAGGACAGTGATCTTGGCGTAGAGTCTGCTCGTCGAGCAGGGATGCACTGGATTGATGTGCGATCATTTCATCAACCAGAACGGCTGACTGAGCGGGCTACTGAAACAGATGCTGGAGGTGGCCCGTGACATCCAGTCATGACCAGGATTCATCCGTGCCACTGGGTGAATCTGTGACCGTAGAGGACATCGATGCTGCAGCTGAGCGAATTGCCGATGGCATTTATCGCAGCCCATGTCCACCGAGTATCCCACTTTCTGAACTTACCGGTTGTGATGTTTTCTGCAAACTAGACCTTTTGCAGCGAACGGGCTCGTTTAAGGAGCGTGGTGCACGCAATGCACTGTTGCTTCTCAATGAATCACAGAAAAACTCTGGTGTTATTGCAGCTTCAGCGGGAAATCATGCACTCGGTCTCGCCTATCACGGAAAGCTCCTGAAGATTCCGGTCACTGTTGTGATGCCTCGATTTGCACCGCTGGTAAAGGTGGCAACATGTCGGCGGCTCGGTGCAACGGTGCTGCTTCATGGTGAAACCTTTGAAGAGGCAAGACAGCGCGCGGTAGAGTTGGCTTCTGAGAATGGCCTTCGATTAATTCATGGGTTTGATGACGTGGAGATCATCGCAGGGCAGGGGACTACAGCAGTTGAAATTCTTGAAGATGTACCAGATGCAGACGCAATCATCGTACCCACAGGAGGAGCAGGCCTTTTAGCTGGTGTTGCCATTGCTGCAAAGGCGAGACGACCGGATATCAAAATTATTGCGGTTGAGGCAGCGGCAGCGGCAAGCTTTACGGCATCGCTCGCAGCAGGAAAACCAGTTGATGCGCCCGTTCGACCGACCCTTGCTGATGGCCTCGCGGTTGGCAGAGTGGGTGAACGAGCATTTGCGTTAGCGGCTCCACGTGTTGATCGTGTACTGGCAGTTGATGAGCAATTGCTTTCGTTGGCTGTCTTACGATTGCTCGAGCTTGAAAAAACATCATGTGAGGGAGCGGGTGCTGCAGCATTAGCTGCGATCATGGGTGCAGCAGGGCAGGATCTGAAAGGCCTGAAGGTGGTCTTACTGTTATGCGGTGGGAATATTGACCCAACGGTGCTCCATCGAGTGATTGATCATGGCCTCGCTGTAGACGGTAGGCTGTGGCGTTTTACGGCGACTGTCAGCGATCGTCCCGGAGGTATGGCACGACTTACCCAGGTCATTGCGGATGCTGGAGCCAGTGTGCTTGAAATCAATCATGATCGAGCCTTTTCGGGGCCAGAAGTCTTCTCAACAACGGTTGAAGTCACTGTAGAAACAGCTGATCAAGATCATATAGATGCTCTCAACAAGCAGCTCCATGAGGCAGGCTTTGGTGTTGTCCCTGCTACTGGCTGTCATTAGGCGGGTGTCATTAGGCGGTGGCTGTAGTGATCATGCCGATTGTAACGCGATATTCTTACCGGCTCATACATAGTTCTCTTAAGAGCCGATTCCTATAGTTTGACGTGGCGAGGCCGGTCGCCACCACGCTTTATGGAGGCGGGTATGAGCCATGTAGCACGCTTGGTGAAAAATGACATGGTCAACCATGCCAGGCAGAGTTCAGGAAGCGATGTAGGAATATCGTTGCAAGAGTTTAAGCGCTTGCGCGAGGAACTGTTGCGCAAGATTGTTTTCCGGGAGCGAGAACGGCAGCTTTTGAGGAAAATGGCTCAGTAAGGGCTTGATTGCAAGCTGGCTGGAGAAAATGATGCGACAACCCGGCCAGAGCGTTGAGCAGGTGCTTCGGCAAATCGGTGTCTTCGTTCTCCTTGGTGCCATAGTTGTGGCGGTCTTTTGTGGGCGTGCGGTTCAAGTCTATGGCCAGCAATCTTTCGTGCCTGCTGGTTGGGGTGGAGGCCGACATACCCAACCTTTCGATCCAGAGCTTTTTTCTGATTACCTATTGAGCGGTCAGACACCGCATCCGTCTGTTGCAAGAATCATAGCCCC
>JABHNP010000252.1 GCA_018694455.1 Planctomycetaceae bacterium
CCGCAGGCAATATTAGCTGAACTGACTAGTGGCATTATTACAGCGTCATACTCGCCACCTTCGCCAAGGTCGCAGTTCAGATCAATAGTATGTAAATCGTCGGTCATTCTGCCTTCTCAGCCAAACCAAGTGTGTGGTTGATGCCTTGCTGTATTGTTGCAAGCATGTTGTGTTGGTGGCGGAGAAGACGATGTGCTTCTGCGAGAGTGGTTTCAGAGAAACATACTGTATCGCCGGGCCGAAGTTGCGCTGCACGAGGCAAATCGGCAGCAATCACCTGTCCCAGCACTGGATAGCCACCGATTGTCTGAGCATCACAAAGAAGAAGAATCGGTTTCCCATCGGGGGGAAGCTGGATTGTTCCAGGAAGCACCGCCCGGGAAAGAGAAGTGGCCGGCAATGGTGGAAGTGCCCCATGAAAACGAATACCCATTCGGTCACTTTGTGCAGTGACACCCATCGTCGTGTTTGTCATGGCACGATGTGCAGATGAGACAGGTCCCTCAGGAAGAATCCGAAGTGTGCATGGGCTCGTAGGGAGAGGAACCACGTCATTGGCGAGGCTCCAGGTTGTCGAAAACGAAGTCACAAGCGGCTCCCCGATAGCGAGTCGATCACCAGTTTGAAGAGATCTTCCGCCATATCCTCCAAGTTTTGCTGGCATGTACGTGCTGCAGCTATTCAGGACGGGTGGCACACAGATACCTCCAGCCACAGCGAGGTAGCCTCGGCATCCCTTTGCTACATGCCCAAGGTGTAAGGTATCACCACTACGGACACGGATTGGCCGTAACGTAGCGAGTGAATTATTCGTGGCACCAGCAATCGCAATGAAACAATCCGTTTTAAATTGCACTGTGGGTCCGAGGAGTGTGTACTCAAGCACTGCCGCATTCTCTGGATTGCCGAGAATACTATTTGCGAGTATGGCAGATACTCTATCTGCAGCGCCACTAGAGGGAATACCAGAAGAACGAAAACCGCGGCGGCCAAGATCCTGAACGGTTGTCATGAGTCCCGGTTCGAGGATCGTCATATATTTTGGTGTCGTACCTTTTGGTGCAGCAGTAGTTGCGTGGTTGGGTGCTGTCTCTACATGATTTATTTCATGAAAACGAACACGATCACCGGGTTGCAAGAGGGCAGGAGGCGAATGTATTGAATCGAAGAAAGTGGCGTCTGTTCGTCCTATCAGATGCCAGCCACCAGGTGTTTCAAAAGGGTATACGCCGGTCTGGCTGCCTCCAATCGCCACGGACCCAGCAGGAACACGCCGTCGAGGTGTGGGAAGACGTGGTGTTTCAAGTGTCTTTGGAAGGCCTTCAAGGTATGGGAACCCCGGTACAAAACCGATCGCAGTCACCACATATTCCGGTTCTGTGTGCAACTGAATAAGTGTTTTGCTGTTAATCGCATGAAAGCGGCAGACTGCGTCGAAATCAGGGCCGGAATCTCCGCCGTACTGAACCGGTACGTCATGAAGCCTTCCACTACTCGGTGGAGACTGCGGCTGCGTCAGTGCGGCATGTACTCTGGCTTCGAAGGTAGCAAGGCAATCAATAAGCAGGGGGTTATAAACTACGGTGACCCGTTCAGGTGATACAACAACATCACGTATTCCACGAATAGATGATTTGCGAATGGCATTTGCAATGGAAGAGAGCTTTTGTAGACGTTCTACGAGGCTCGTCGGGTTTCTTGAAAGTGAATATTCAACGGCGGTGTCGCCAGTGAAATGGATTACGATTCCGCCACGTGTGGTGCTCGTTGATATGTCACGAATAGAATCCATAGACGAGATGACCCGGAGAAATCATTCTGAAAAATACTACGAGCCGTCGGGTTCAGGAGTTTTTGAATCTGTGTCCCCAGCGTCATCTTCAGGTGGGTCATCAAGCATTTTTGCAAAGTTGAATTCATCGTCACCAAATCCATGCTTCAGTGAAAAGCTGTCATCATTATTTTTTTCGGGTTTTTCAGAGGGTCTGGTGTTTGGCTTGGGGCGTTCGGTCGGAGTCCCTTGCGGTCGTGATCGTAAGCGTGCGGAAAGATTCGTGAGCCATTCATCACTGGGGAATTGATACGGCCGGAACTTTTCGAGTGTGCCCGTCTCCTCTTGCACAAAGAGGGCTCGCTGCTCTCCGAGTCTTCCTGCGGCAGGATTTTCCACAAGCTGACTTGAATCCGTGCCACTCATCTGGAAAAGTACTCGTAGTTCAAATTCCTTGAGTGTTCCACGCTCAAAGGTACGTTGAAGATTGGTCAATGAATCACACCAGATTACAGCATGGATACCAACAGTAGGTCCGTCTCGCAGGATTGTGACGAGCTGTTGAGCAGGGGTGGCTTCTTGTTCACCCGACATCGAGAATCCAAAGTCATTTTCATTTCGTCGTATTTCACGAAAGCGAGCAAGATCTCTGATGACAATGAATACCGATTCGGCATCAAGAATCTGTTCGTCTAATCTCCGTTGGACCTCGGCGGCGAGGTCGCTGAAGGCATCAACAACTCCGAGACGGCTCACAACTTCAATCTCGTGTGGGAGGTGTTCTGTGAGGCGGCTCAGCATGGTTTCGGGATGCTCTTCAGCTATAGCTGGCTCAAAGAGGACAAAACGACTTGCTTTGCCAACAGCACCACCAGGATATGGATCACTTCCTGCTGCCAGACTTACTGTGGCCATTGATAAAATGCTTGTAGCCAGGTCTTCTCGCTGGCCAACAATGAGCAGGTTTGTGCCACCCTGACGACGAAATGCGGCAACGGTTGGATCTTTAATGGCAATCGCATCACCAAGCCACGCCATTGGGGCAATAGGAGGCTTGCCATCAATAGTTCCTGAGTCGATAAGTTCTCGGAGCAGAAGGTTTGCATCAGGGTCGGCGGCGTCATTTCCATCAAAAACAAGTCTTGGTAATTCTGGTATGTCAGTTCTGGAGTCAGCAAGTTTCCTGAGTTTGCCAAGATACTTTTCACGTCTTTCTTCACCGAGCCAGACCACCTGGAACGGATGGTTTCCCTCAACCATACCGTTTGCATCGTTATAAATTGCTTCGCCGGGTCGTGTAAGAAGCCGTGCAGCAGTATTGTCTTCACTGAGAATGAGACTGCTGTCAGCTTCGTTGCACTGAAGCGCGACTCGTACGGCCATTTGCCCCATTGTTGCCCTTGGCAGACTGTAGGAACCACCAAGTGTTTGTGAGCCGAGCAGTACATGCATGCCAAAAGCTCTACCCTGACGGACGAGCCTGTCTAAAACCAGAGAGCAGTCTTGTGCGAGTTTGTCATCCTCAACAAATAGTTCCTGAAACTCATCGATAATCAACATGACGCGAGGCATCGCTTCCGGGTGTCCGCTGGCCCTGTAGCCAGCGAGATCCTGGACTGATAAGTCACGGAAGAGGTCTCCCCGTCTTTTCAGTTCCCGATCGAGTTGCTCAAGGACAGAAAGTCCGAATTCTCGTTCACTTTCGATTGCAATGACTCGGGCATGCGGCAGTTTGTAGTGATCGTAAAGTTTAAATTCAACACCCTTTTTGAAGTCAATAAGATAAAATTGAATTTCATTCGGGCTGTAGTTGAGAGCAAGATTTGTGATCAATGCATGCATCATGGTCGACTTACCAGAGCCAGTCTTTCCAGCAATGAGTACGTGTTGGCTCGTACCCTTGCCAAGCCGCATTGATTGAGTCTTCTTCGCACCGGCTGGGCCCAGTGGCACGTTGATTTCCTTTGCGGTATCGCCAGTCCACCATTTTTCTTCTGGGGGAGCTACCCGGTCAAAAGGTACCTCGACGCGCTTCGCTGCAACTGCGGCTTGGCCGACTCGGTTGATAATTTTGGTAAAAATCTTGTCGTCGGGAGATATCTCAGGACTGAGTGGCCACTTTGAAAACTCCGGGTCAACCCATGTAAAAGTGCCATCTTGTAGTGTAATGTTTGTGGTGTTTGATTCGATATCATTGAGTGTGAAGCCGGATGGTAAGGTCTGTGATGTATCGACAGAAACAATTGGAAAAACACCACACCGGGCACCAGAACTTGCAATGCTGGCGAGTCGGCGGGCAGCTGTCTCGGTAAAGTTTGCCGGGAAATTGGCAACGACAACAAAACGATATGGCTCCGGCACCTCTGCTTCGGCGTTGTAGTCACCGATTGTTCGGTATTCATTCCGGAGGGATTTTTGAATCACCATTTCCATCTGCTCGGTGATTAATTCCAGTTGTTTGTCGATCTGTCCAGGCTCTGTCCAAATACGACTTGAAACAAGTAGCTCATCGTGATCGGCAAGGTGCATAAAGCCAGCAAACTGTTTGCCAAGGCCAAGTGGGTCGATAATCGTGAATCGACTCTGTCCAGGTGGCAGGCCAGAGGCAATTCTAAGCATCACCGCCTGGAGGAGGTTTGATGCATTCTCTTTTTCTTCTGGTGGCGATTTGATGAGAAGAGCGGCTTGAGTGGGACATGGAATAAAAGCGGGTTGCTCCCATTTTTTGGGCCCAAAAGAATTGAGGAGAGCGTGTTGAGAAACTCCCCCCTCGATTGAACTCATAGAGAGATTTAGATGCCCAAATCGTATGCCCGGAGGAGTTGTCTCCGGAAGCGGTGCTGTACCATCTGATAAGTCGGACCAGGCCGGGAAAGCCTTGGCGTCAATGAGATTTGCCTCTGAAAAGATATGTTCGGCGTGTTCAGTAGTTGATTTCCATCGGTCAGCCATCTTTTGCCACTGGCTGTCTTTAGTGTCTTCGAGTGATTTGTGCTTTTCGCCTGATTCGGTTTGTACAGCACCAATTTTCTCACGGCCTTTTGTTTCAACAGCTTGAATCTTCGGTGGATATGTCTCATCGAGAACAGCAAGGCCTCGCATTCTTTTTTCTTCAATGGTTCTGCAGCCAGCCTGATATTTTTCTTGAAGGTTGGCGACGGCAGCATCTTTTTTGGAAACCGCTGAAGCGGATCCTGCTGCCCGTCCACCATGTTTTTTTTCCATGTCGCGTTCATGTCGTTTCTCAAGTTTTTCTTGATCG
The DNA here is from genome assembly GCA_018694455.1 of Planctomycetaceae bacterium. Lineage (GTDB taxonomy): Bacteria > Planctomycetota > Planctomycetia > Pirellulales > UBA1268 > UBA1268. Next base: position 5,034 of record JABHNP010000252.1, read on the forward strand.
CGTTTAAGCTTGTTTTCGATAACAACGATGCATCCTTTGTGGCAAGTTGTTAACCGTTGTCTTTTTTGTGAAAAGTTGATCACCATCTTTTGGAGTTGCCCGCGGGCTTGTTTCTTTTTCCCTGAACGCCAAAGCAGGATACCTCCGAGCGTGACCACAAGGGTTGTGGTTGCTACAGCGGCAGCTACTAAAACTATGGGGAGTTCTGAATCAACCATGCTGAGTGGGATGGCAACCCCAGCAGCCACAAGAAGCGAAAGAATGCAGGGTATTATGAAAATGAGAGCGGTAATCCCATCAGCAAAAGCCCAGTATGCACTGGGTAAATCTTTTATAGCTTTCGCATCGTTTTGAATCTCACCGATGAGTGTTTTAAAGTGTTCTAAGAGTTCCTTCCCCTCGGGCAAAGGGGAAATGCTGGTTTCTGCAGGTACAGGGTTCTCGGTAGGTTCTTCGTCGAGAGCGTCTCTCTGCTCGTCCTGGAGCAGTGAAGAAGTTGAATCAACTCTCCACTTGGTAAGTTTCTCTTGTAGTTTTTTGAGATCACCGTCAACTTGTTCAATAGTTTGGGCAAGTGATTCAATAAGCCGCGAGGTTTTTCTTTCAGTATCTTCTTTCTGCTGTGCGAGAGACTCTCCTGCAGAGAGAGATTCAAATTCGAGGTCATCAGTCTTTTCTTTTTCGACGTCTTCCCATTCTCTGAGAATCTGTGCCTCCCGCTCTTTTCGTTGTATATCGAGCGCTTCTTGTTGTGCTGCTACTTGCCCTTCAAGGCGTTTTTTGTCTTTCTCAAAATCCGCATTGAGTGAATTAACCTGAGCCTGGCAGCGTTCCTGAATGCTTTTGATTTTAGATTCTGATTCGGTATTGAGTTGAGTTGTCTCTTCTTTGAACCTCAGTTCGATTTTTTTCTCATGTTTTGATCGACGAGTTGCTTCCTCGCGCAATGTTGTGATCTGCTCGCGAAGAAGGTCACGGTTGTAGTACGAGTGATCATCGGTAGGCTGTGGTTGAGGCTTCTGGGTATCAGGATTTGGCATTTTGAGAAAACTATTGGGTCGTGGTGTTGCTTTTGGGGACGTATAAAAAATGACTAGTAAACAACGTCATCGTTGACATCTCGTGTTGCCCGGTCAAGCACTTCAGCGAGCCTACCAACCGCTTCAAGCGTTTGCTTGACGTCAGGTGTGAGGGGAACAATACACTCTTCGTGAAAGCGGCGGGCTGTCGCATCGTCCCATGTGTCCGAGGTGAGTTCCCACTTCAGTCCGAGTTGTTTGAGTGACAGTGCTAATTTTGCTGCGCCACTTGCTAGGTCACATGTTTTCACGGATCGGTACCTTCTTCAGGAGGTGGCTCATCATCATGAGCATCTGTTTGGCGAGCAACGGAGTTCTGAGAGTCTGAGTCACCAGAAGTACTTGTGCCACGTGGGCTTACAACCGTCTGATAATTCTCGAGTGCAGTGAGCATTTGCTCAATCCGAGCGATCGCTCGGGGACAGTCGACATCGATGACCTCTCTAAACCTGACAAGTCGGACGCATGTTTCTCGATATTGCTGCAGAACGACGGGAGTCCAGCGTTTTACCAGTTCGAGTTTCTCTTCGGTCTTTTGGAGTCTTTTCC
>JABHNP010000150.1 GCA_018694455.1 Planctomycetaceae bacterium
AAATTAGTTTTTACTAGCAAGCAGGTTGTTGCCGTAATGAAGGTTCACGTGCTGCCCCAGTTATTGCAGCCATCGAGAGCAGAGATCGCTGCCTGCGTTGGCAGCGTTCCGCATGAAGCGAATGGAAGTCGTCGCATCACTCTCGAGTTGTAAAGGTCCAAGTGGGCGACAGGACTTCATCATCGAACTCTTTCGTGGCCCCAACCCGCCAGTAATAAGTTGTCTCGGCAATCAGTTTTGGTGGCTGCACGATATTCGTTGTAGTACCTTTGAGTGATGCAATTGTCTGCAATGCATTCACGTCTGTTCCGAAATAGATTGTATGGGCTTTGGCCTGATAGGCTTCTAAGAACATCAGGTCTGAATCAAGCGGGACATTGACGCCTTTGTTTCTCGGAACTGGCATCGTTGCTGTGGATTTCAGACATCCCGGAATCCAGTATCGCAAATCATGACACTCATACGCACCAATATCCGGTGCGGTACCAACATAATGCTGCCCGGGGAATGAAGTGACAGGGCTTGGCAGTTCGTGTTCGGTGACAATCGCACCTGCATCGACAAGTGGGGAGCCGGCTTTCGGTCGAAAATCATAGTTTGCGGGATCACGCAAGTATTTCCATGAAGCTCCTTTTTCACGCATGTTGTGGTCAGCAGTGCCGGGCAATATTGTGGCGACTGGCATGACGCTTCCATCAGAACGTTTCCACCATGGTTGCGGTTCACTGCTCAAATGAAATGATCGACTGCGTAGTGTTCCAAGATTGTTTCGAATCAAGCTATTGGCGTTGCTGTAAATCTCATGCATCACCATAAAGCCCTGAATCGACAGTGTGACTTCTTCCTGGAATACATCTGGGTAGTGGTTATTTCGTAGAACTGTATTGTTCAGAATTAGTTGGCGATCCCCTTTTATTTCATTGTCTGTCGTGTTCCAGGTGACATTGTTCATATACACCCCATCGCCATACACCTCACCATCTGGGCGATAGAGTCCAGAGCCGTGGTAGTCAAACCGAATGCCTTGCCTATTACAGTCATGTGCCCAGTTGTGTGATACACAGGTCTTGTAGTGCTTTGTTGTCCCAACATTTAGCGCAGAGCCATCATGCTGGAGATTGCTCATGTCCGAAAGATGGTTCAAGTTTAGGGTCACTCCTTCATCAACGGCACGAACACCTTCGGAATTCCCGCAACGTGTCACGGTATTTCGACAAAAGGTGCTGTTCTTCCCAATCATTACAGCACCTGAGCCTCCGTCTGAATTGACGTCCCACTCAATATCACTGAAAAGACAGTTCTCGACTACCATTTCATCACTGCCGAAGTAGATTGGCGAATTGCACCACCGAACGGTGTTGTTGCTGAAAACGTTTTGCTCACCGCCAAAAAAGCTTGGCATGACGTTTCTGTTAGTCTGTGGATTCCAGGCTTGAAAGAATTGGAATTCGTTATCCATAAAACGATGTGTTGCTGGAAAGTTAAAACAGCAATCACGAATTGTTGCATCACTGCAATCTTTTAAGAAGAAGCCTGTGGCGTGGAATGTGAGATCACGAATTGAAATTTCTGTACACCGAAGGAGATCAATCCCAACGTCTTTTGTGCGACCTCGAAGGTTTTGAAGGTTTGGGTCAATTCCGGTTGGTGGCATGTAATAAATAGTTTTGGTATCTGCGTCGAACCACCATTCATTTGGATGATCGAGCGCAGCAAGCCCGAGGATATAGTAGCCAGAGAACTGATGAATTTGGTCCGAGGCGATTCCTGTGGTGTCATACGAGAAATGATCCTGTCCGGTCGCGTGTTGCGTAATTGAGCGGGCCCACGTTCTCCAGTGCCCAATGTTGAGGACTGCAGTACACCCGGTAAAGTCTTTCCCGGTGTCTGCGAGAGACGCCGACTGTCTGTCGAAACGGATTGTGGGGTCAACCTGGTAGCGGCTATCTCCTTCACGAAAACCTGGTGTTTCCGGACGAGAAAATCCATCGTCGTAGAGTGTACCGAAACGAGTCTTTCCGTCCCATTTGTTTTTGTGTTTATTCCAGCCGCCGTCTGCGCTACGCATACCTTCCATCATTCGCCAAATTGAGCCATCTTTCAATGTTGCATCAGGCCAGCGTGCAACATGCACCAAGTTGTCATCTGAAAAAAGTTGATGTGGCTTAAAGCTCAATGTCTGTTTCCAGATGCCATTCCGCCAAGGTTCCCAGGCTGTTGGTAATCCTACAGTTCCGTCAAGAACAACGTTCTCATCGTTGTGTGGGCGAATTATCAACTGATTCTTTTCGAAAAGTTTTATTGGCTCTTCATATCTGCCCTCGCGGAGCCAGATTGTGTCACCTGTCCTAGCGCGGTTCAATGCTTTCTGAAGACTCCGGAAGGGTTGTTCTTGGCTTCCTCGGTTCGGCTGAGAGGCGGTGGGGGATACGAAGAAATCAGCAGCATGGCCTGTGCCACCAGCGAAACGTATTCCGCTGAAAAACAATAGAAGGATGAATCGCATGAATGTGTCATGGGCCTGGTGTAAAGCGACGTCGGTGTTTGAATGCATGGCGTGCGAAAGGGTCTCCTACTTGATCGATCTACATCGGTTCAAGCCTATCCTAGTAACATGGCAGCTACAAATAAAATCACCCACCGGCAGTGCAGGTGGGTGATTTTTGAGAGATGGCAAGATGCCTGCTGGGCCAATACTTTTTATGGACCGGGAGGCGGGATGGTTTCAGTTAAGAAATCAGTTGTCTTTTTTTCGTGAACCCTCACGGTCGCCGCGAGATGCTCGCATCGACTCACGAGCTGCCTTTCGTTCATCCTCATTTAATTCACCATCACCATCTTTATCAAACTTCTTGAGCATTTCAGCACGCTCCTCAGGAGTCCATTGTTTTCTCCCTGTGTTCCCGCGACGGTTCTGCATTTCTGCCCGAAGCGTTGCCTTTTCAGTATCGCTGAGTGTGCCATCGCCATCTTTATCAAATTTTTTGAGCATTTCGGTGCGCTGCTCGGGAGTCCATTCTTTCCGATCTTTACCTCCACGACGATTCTGCATTTCTGCTCTGAGCTTTTGTTTTTCCTCCGGATCGAGAGTTCCATTTTTATTGGTATCAAACTTCTTCATCATTTCTGCTTTGCGTGCAGCAGGATCTTTCTGTTCCGAGGGTGCAGCTTGGGCTGTTGCAGTGAAAATAAGGGCGGAGAGACATGCTGTGATGGAAGCAATGCGGATGGGTGACATTGTGTGGGTTCCTTCTCGTAGGTGAATCTTTATTGAGGTCTTTTGCTGAGCGATTCCTTGTGAACGGCCACAGTGAGTGTCCTTGTCACGATAACGAAACGTTCAGAGATGTTCTATTTAACGGAGAGGTGCCCACAAAGTTTTGTAGCGTGACAAAAATTTATAGTCGTACGTTTGAAAGCTGGTTATTTTGAGAGATGGTTACATGAATACCATCTATGACTAGGCAGCTTTTTTTAGTTCAGCTACTTCTACTACGGATGGTACAGAGTGGCTCGAATGAACTGCGTCAGGACGCTTCTCTTCTGCAGTCTCATCATCATCTTCATCATCGTCGGCTACAAATGTGCCGACCAGACCATCCAGCATATCTGGAAGCGACGAGAGGATGTTTACGAAGCCGAGTACCATAACCCCGTGGTGGGCACCAAGTTCGAGTGCAGAAATGTCTGAAAAGAGGGTTTCTACTGCTTCATCTAAACCACTTGTGAGAAGAACGATTCCGGTTGTAAATTTAATCCAGGTGCTCTCTGCCAACGATTTGATACCAGCTGCCAGCGATCGTTTGTACCGGACAACCGCAGGGGCGGAACGTTTTCGGTTTCGGCGAGTATTTTGGGAGGTGGCCATGACCTGTTCTTTCTTCTCTATGGAGAAACACATTTTGCGTATTTCAGTCTCTGGGAGTAGCCTTTTCAGTCGAAGCAGGTCAATGTCAAAGTAGGCAAGAGGAGTAGGCTTTTACCTAACTGCAATTGACCTGTTGAAGTTGTGTGGTCACAACGAAACGATCCACTGTGCACTCGAAATACGACAAGGAAAGTTATTATGGCGGCCGGAAATCAGGGTGAGTATGAGTTTCTGAAAAGTTCACCTGCCTTTGACGGTCTCAGTGATCAAGACATCAAAACGATTCTGTCCAAAGCAAAGCCCATGGAGGTTCCCGGGGGAGAGGAACTCTTTCGGCAAGGCGACCCTGGTGGGACGATGTATGTCATTACTCGTGGTCGTGTGAGAGTGCTTCTTGAAGATGATTCGGGTGAAGAGTCGTTGTTGAATGTATTAGACCGCGGTGCACACTTTGGTGAGCTTTCCATGCTGATTGGGTCACCGCGAAATGCCACCATTAAGACAGTTGTTGATACTGACCTGCTTGTGTTGAACCATGATCATTTTGCTGAAGCTGTAGAGCAGGTTCCACAGTTTGCAGTGAATCTAAGCAAGACTCTGGGGCGATGGTTGCGAGGTGAGTTGCTTGGCAACAGACGGCAGGTGATTCGCGCCGTTTTTGCTGTTGTGAGAACCCGAAAAGAGCATGCCGCGATGCCGCTCCAAATGGTCGAGATGTTTAAGCGTCGAGGTGCGACAGTTAAAGTGGTGACGGATCGCCCACAGTCATGGTCGGAGCACGACGTTCTGGCTGAGCTTGTTCATGGCAATAATCTTGAGTCACTTCGTGACCGCATCACAGATGCTGTTACCCAGGGGGTGAGAGTACTTGTTGATTGTGATGTGGCTACTGCTGAGCCGTCGCTATTGAGTCAATGTGAACACCTGCTTTGGCTTTTCGATAATCAAGATCAGGGGCTTGTTGAGAGCAGGCTCAGTCAATTTGTCCATGAACGGAATAAATTATCGGTTCATTCACAGGTAGTCTGGACGCATGAGCAGTCAGCCCGTCTTCCACGGCATGCATCACATGATCTGCCGCTTTCGGGAAGTGATATGCGAGTCCAGTGGAGTCATCACTCTGATGGCTTTCACTTTCGTGATCATGATGTGGTTCGCTGTGTGCATTGCGTTGATGATCTTCAGTTCGGTCTCGCACTTGGTGGTGGTGGTGCAAAAGGGATGGCTCACCTCGGTGTCATTGAGGTGCTTAATCGAGAGGGTATTTATTTCGATTCTGTTGCCGGTACGAGCGCGGGTGCCATCATGTCGGCGGGTTACGCAATGGGCAAGTCACCAGATGTTTTGTTGCAGTTGTTGTTGAAAGAAATGACACCGCCTCGGTGGTTGAAGAAGCTGCCTAAAAGCCGAGAGATGTTTTTGCTGTCACAATTTCGTATGGGGTGGATAGAACCAAAATTTCGTGAGCACCTGCAGAACGTGCAGTTTGATGAACTGTTTCTCCCAACGTCACTTGTCACGGTCGATCTGGTGACCGGCCAAGAGAGAATTCGGCGGTCTGGTGATGTTGTGTCAAGTGTTATGGAGAGCATTAACCATCCGATTTTTGGCAAGCCGATACTTCGAGGGAACGAAGCACTTGTTGATGGTGGAGTTTTGGCGAATGTGCCATCGCACTGCTTGCGTCGTCAGGGTGCAGGCTTCGTTCTTGCCGTGGATGTGACGACAAAGCTATCCACAGATTTTTGCCGTAATCCAAAGAAGCCAGATCAGTTGACGCCACCTGGTTACCTTCGGACCTTGCTGCGAGTGAATGATGTTTCTCTTCGCAGTCTTTCCGGGATACACCGTTCTGGAAGTGATTACGTCATCACGCCAGATACATCTGCGCACACGTTTGATGACTTTGCCGCCGGAGAGGAGTTGATGGATCGTGGGCGGGAGGCAGCTGAGGCAGCCCTTCCCGAGATAAAGGAGCGGGTGGCCAAAGTCTATCAGTCGATTGACGGAAGTCCTGCACACTAAAAATTCTAATTTGTGTAAGATTCCAGGTTTGTAGTACTTTTAATAGAGGATTCATAGCTGGTAGTTACTGAACTTTCAGTGCTCTCTTCATTTAATGGTTTCAGGAAGGCTTTTCTTATGTCGACCACGCGACGACGGTTTCTCACGACCGCGACTACAACTACGCTAGCAACTGCTACTGTTCCGTATTTTGGATGGCAAAAAAAGACACTCGCGGACGAAAGTAAGGCGAAGAACGATCGTGTAGCTATTGGCCTTATTGGTGCCGGTGGTATGGGGTGCGGGAATCTTCGTACGGCAGCACAATGGATTGACGTTGTTGCAATCGCAGATGCAGATACAGGCCGCGCATCGAAGGCAAACAAATTGCTTAGTGATGGGAAAGCCCAAGAGTATGCTGATTACCGAGCCATTCTTGACCGGAAGGATATTGACGTCCTTCATATTGCAACGCCAGATCATTGGCATACGAAACCATTGATTGAAGCGATGCTTGCTGGCAAAGATGTTTACTGCGAGAAGCCCCTTACTCTCACGATTGATGAAGGGAAGCTTATTCGGAAAGTACAGAAAGAAACGGGTCGGGTCGTTCAGGTTGGAACGCAGCAAAGAAGTCAGTTCCAACTGTTTGTAAAAGCGGTTGCGATGGTTGCCAGTGGGCGGGTTGGAAAGATTAAGAAGATCACAGCTGCAATCGGGGCTGGTCCGACATGTGATGCCTTGCCAGCAGTATCACCTCCGGCAGAGCTTGACTGGGATCGCTGGTTGGGGCCTGTGCCTGCTGTTGACTATCGTTACGTACAAAAGCCAGGAAAAAAAGGCCGTCCAAATACGAATTGCCATTATGAATTTCGTTGGTGGTATGAATTTTCCGGCGGCAAACTCACTGATTGGGGTGCACACCATGTTGATATTGCTGTCTGGGCTCTTGAGCAGGCTGGGCAAGCAGGTGAGCACGGTGGTCCGACAGGCATTGGAGGGACGGCCACGCATCCGGTGCCTTTTAAGAATGGTATGCCGGTAGAGCGAGACCGCTACAACACTGCAACCGGCTTTCTTCTTTCAGCAGCATATCCTAACGATGTCGAACTGATTATTCGACACGATACGGATAACGGTGTGACCATTGAGGGAGATAAGGGGAAAATCTTTGTGAATCGCGGTAAGCTTGTTGGTGCCCCGGTCGAAGCACTTGCGGATGATCCACTTCCAGAGGATGCAATTGCGAAGGTTTATAAAGGTCTCCCTATGGAAGCCGATGGTCGTAAAGCTCATTGGGCTACCTTCCTGAATTGTGTGAAAACTCGAAAATCACCAATCTCTGACGTTCACTCACATATGAGAGCCCTGAATGTCTGTCATCTTGCCGGCATTAGTGCCCGGCTTGGTCGACACATTGCATGGGATGCCAAGTCTGAGCAGATCACGGGTGACAACGAAGCCAATGCGATGCTGTCGCGTCCCTATCGCAAGGGATACGAGATCGATATGGGATGATCGTTCTGGTGGCTTCCGTTCGTGGCTCAACAGGAACTGGGTGAATCAAAAGTGCGTTCAAACCATTAGAGGCATTGGACAGTCAAGCGTAGTGGCGATTGCTCGTAGAAGATCGATCTCTCGAGGGGTGATTGTGCCGTCGGCAGAAGCCGTTTCAGCCAGGCCACGGATGAGTTTTGATTTTGATTTACCGGGTAGCCGTCCGAGTGCATCGAGCGAGTGATTGAGTCTGTTGAAAATCGTTCGATCCCACGGCTGGAGTTCGAGCGGTGGTAAACCGGTCGCCTCTACGCCACGTTCGAAGGCGCTCTGCACGGCATCTTGTTCACGGCTGCCGGCATGAGCCAATGCAGATAATACCGTTGAAACATCTTCAGGCGCTGGACGTTGATTAGTTTTTCTTTTTCTTTTTCTGCCAAAGTGCGGATCCAAGACGTGAAGAACAACTTTTTGAAGAGTCCATTCAAATAGGCTAAGTCGGTTGTCTGCAGCAGCAAGGGCGTGAATGTTCTCTCGGAATCGCTCGTATTGCTCCGGTGAAAGATCTTTTAATGGTCCGAGGCAGATGTCAACCAATGGCAGTCGTGATTTTCGAGGAAGTGTGACAATCAATTTATGGAGTTCAATGGTTGAGCGGTAGACAGCAGGATCAGCCTCGGCAGCAAGTCGTTCAAATTGTTGCTGGCAGCTTGTGAAGTCTGCATCGAGTAGCAGAGCGTATACGACTCCACGAGCCCCGTAAGGTTCTCTGGCTGCTTCACGAAGCTTTTCAGGTAGGGATTCAAGGAGTTCGTGGGAGCGAGCAATTTGTTGAGGGGTTGGTTTTCCAATTGCTTCAACAGCCTGCTCTGGTGATGGTGCTGCTGGCGGTACCGTTTCATTCACCGGCACGTTTCTATCTATGATTTTGCTTTCAGGAGAGACGCTACCCGATGGTGCAGGACCTGCTACTGATCCTGCAAACCCAACAGCACCAGCTTGGGCAAAAGCGGGAGAGTGAGTCGCTGGAGTGCCTCTAGTTGCCTCTTCAGCCGCCATTTCAGCCTGCCAGAACATGTCAATCCGTGCGATTCGCTTTGCAAGCGGTGGGTGCGTTGCGAAGAGTTCTGAAACACCCTCAGCAAAAAACATATGAGACGCTTCGGCAGCCTTCGCGATTTTTACTTTTGACCCAAGATTTAGCCCGCCAATTTTTTTGAGTGCCCCTGCAATACCGTTGGGGTCACGTGTGAATTGTACGGCTGATGCATCTGCGAGAAACTCACGTTGTCTACTTACCGCGGCTTTAATCAGGTTGCCAACGAGTGTTCCAATAAACCCGATAACTATAAGTCCTACGCCAAGACCAAGACTGATCAGTACGATACCACCACCACCTTTTTGATTATTGCTTCTTCCGCCACCCGATGCTGCAGCAATACGCATGGTGTAATAGCCAATAAGACCAACAATCAGGATGCCGTGAACAATTCCAATAAGACGTATGTTGAGTCGCATGTCACCATTGAGGATATGGCTAAATTCATGAGCGATCACGCCCTGGAGTTCATCACGACTAAGCTGTTCAACGCAGCCACGAGTCACGCCGATGACAGCATCTTCCGGATGGTATCCAGCAGCAAATGCATTAATGCCTCTTTCCCGTTCCATCATGAATACTGGCGGTACTGGTAAGCCGGAAGCCAGTGCCATTTCCTCTACGACATTGAGGATTTTGCGTTCAACCGGATCAACCGAGTCATTCAACAGTCGGTGACCGCCGAGAGATAAGGCGAGCGGTTCTCCTCCACCGGAGAGTTGGGCAGTTTTATATAAGCTGCCTCCACCAACGATAAGAAATACTGCGAGGCTTACTCCTACAAAGATGTCTGGTCTCCAGAATGTGTCTGGACCAAGTTGATCGACGAGTGCTTCCCGCTGTTGAGGTGCTTGCTCAAGCCCACCAAGGTAAAGTGACATGACCAGCACGTACGTCCCCACAATCAGGCCCGCCATGGCAACGACAAAAAGCCCGACCAGCATGCCTGTTTTTCGTCGAGCTCGATCCTGGTGTTCAAAGAAGTTCATGACAAACTCTTTTCTGTGATGTCAGCGTTCCTGTCCCCCCTGTGAATCATTGAGGGCTGTAAAAGTTTTATTCGCCGGGTAGGGGGCCTCTTGCTGTTAGAAAGAGACCGATGGCGCCGCCTGAATTGCCTGTTTGTCATCAAACTCGAGAAGTGATGCATGTTGAAAACCAAATGTTCCAGCAAACAGCATTTGTGGGAATGAATCGCGGTACATGTTGTATGCAGTCACCGCATCGTTAAATGCCTGGCGTGAGAATGCTACTTTGTTTTCTGTGCTGGTCAGTTCTTCTTGAATTGCCATCATGTTCTGGTTCGCTTTAAGGTCTGGGTATGCCTCAGCGAGTGCAAAGAGACGGCCGAGCGACTGAGTGAGCATGGTTTCCGCACCACCAAGTGCACCCATAGCGGCTGGATCACCAGGGTTTGCAGCGGCCTTGCCAGCCGCTGAAACGGCTTGGTTTCTAGCATTGATCACCCCTTCAAGAGTCTCACGTTCATGAGACATGTATCCCTTGGCAGTTTCGACAAGGTTGGGGATGAGGTCATATCGCCGCTTGAGTTGTACGTCGATTTGGGCAAAGGCATTTTTGTTACGTGCACGTAAAGAGACAAGTCGGTTGTAGATTCCGGCAAGCCAAAATCCGAGGAGAACGAGTGCACCGAGTATGACGAGTAAAGGAATAAGCATCAGCAATCTCCGTGTGCAGGTAAGGCTTGTGGGGGTGACGCACGAAACCCCCCGATTCTTAGTAAGATTACCAGAGTCAACAACATTCTACATGTTGGAACTGTAGAAAGTCTTAAAAACTTCACTGGTGAAAAAATGCTCCGATTGGCCTGGCTGATTCCTTGTGTCTTTGTAGCCCCAGTAATTGCTGCTGATTGGCCTCAATGGCGAGGTCCTGAGGGGCAGGGGCATGCTCCGACAGCTGTGGATCTACCCGTTCGATGGAGCATTGGTTCAGCTGAGGAAGTTAGCACCCATCGGGACAATATATGCTGGCGGACAGAACTGCCGGGACGAGCATGGTCGTCTGCCATGATAGATGGTGAAATAATATGGCTCACGACAGCCATTGAAGATGGAAGTGCTCAGGAAGGACCTCCACCACCTGGAAGCAAAAAACCTCAGCCCCGGAGTGTTGCCAAGTCAGTAACGTTTCGAGCACTTGGTCTAGACTCGCGAGATGGCCAGATTGTTGAGAATATAAAACTTTTCTCAGTGGATAATCCTCAGCCCACACATGTGCTCAACAGTTTTGCTTCACCCTCTCCAGTGCTTGGGGCAGATCGTTTGTATTGTCAGTTTGGCGACTATGGAACCGCGTGTGTTGACACAAAAAAGGCGTCCGTGGTGTGGCATAACCGCAGCCAACGATTGAATCATGAGAATGGACCGGGCAGCACACCTGTTCTTTGGCGAGACCTTCTCATTTTTCATTGTGACGGAAGTGATGTGCAATATGTCGTTGCGCTAGATACCAACACGGGGGAGGAAGTCTGGAGGACTGATCGAAGTGGTGAGATGAACGACAATCCCGAAATGAAAAAAGCCTATGGGACACCACTGGTGACTTCTGTTGGCGGACGCGAGGTGCTGCTTTCTCCGGCAGCAAAC
>JABHNP010000253.1 GCA_018694455.1 Planctomycetaceae bacterium
CCAGGAGAGGGCTCTGATGGTCATGGGCATGGTGGTGGCCTCAATGACACGTTTGGATGGCTCCAGTTGCCGGCAGTCATACCGGGAGGAAATATGTGGGCGAGCACATATTTCTTCCTCACCGGATTCCATGCAATTCATGTCATCGTTGGTTTAATTGTATTCGGCATTCTTCTTCTTTATGAACTGGGGCCGAAAAGAGCCGGTATGATTGAGAATGCGGGTCTTTATTGGCATTTTGTCGATCTTGTTTGGATCTTTCTATTCCCACTTCTCTATCTGTTTTAAATTTATTTCCTGAAAGCACTTTACGAGCGTTGCAAGAAAGCAATTATGAATAATTCAGAAACTGACAGCAGTTCGAATGTTACTCATGGTCCTGTCACGTCACATGGCGAGTTGCCTGAAGAAATTCAAACTGGCGGAGAAGACGGCGAGCAGTCGCACGAAGCACATGGCGGAATGATGCAATACATGGCTGTATTTGTCGCTCTTTGCTTCTTAACGACAATGTCTTTTTTGACATACTCATCCTATTGGCCTTGGAAGGACGAACCGCAGGTTGGTTGGGCTTTCATGATGGCAGTGTCATGTACCAAGGCACTGTTGGTCGTTCTCTTTTTCATGCACGTGCTATGGGAAGCCAACTGGAAGTACGTCTTAACCATTCCAGCAGCTATGATGGCAATTTTTCTTGCAATTATGCTGATACCGGACATTGGCCTTCGGAATCGTATGGTTTCACAGGAACGTGCTCTTCATATGGCTCGTGGTTCTGATGTCTTGCTTTTAGAAAAGGCTGCATCTGCCGATTCATCCGATGAAGTTGGGAAACATGAACATTAAGAAATTAACTTATTCTTTGTCACGAGTTGGACTATCACTTCTGACGGTGTGCCTTATTGGTTGCGGAAACTCGAATGATTCACCAAAGACGAAAGTCTTGCTGGAATCGAAAGACGCCGGGGACGTTGGAATATCATCTGACGTTTCATTGCCAGTATTTAAAAAAGGTGAGCCTGCGGCGAGATTTGAACTCACTGACCAAGAGGGAAATCAGTTTGATTCGGCAACTTTGAAAGGCAAAGTGTGGATGGGCAGTGTTTTTTTTGCAAACTGCCCAGGCCCGTGTTTTCGCGAAAATCAAGCAATCGCTGATATCGTACGTGAAATAGATGACCCGAATTTTATTGCGGTGAGCCTGACCTGTGACCCTGAAAATGATACTCCGGCTGCCCTTGCTCACTATGCAGATCGTTTTGAGGCAGACCCGCAACGATGGAAATTCCTGACAGGTGATATGGACGTTATCAAAAGAGTGGGAACGAAGACATTTTTGTTGCCCGTCGAAATAGGCGTGCATTCAGAGCGAGGCGCTGTGTTTGACCGCGAGGGACGACTCCGCGGTAGCTACCATCTCCTTCAAGAAGATAGGGTGGAGCGGCTGAAGAAACTTATTCGTGATGTCCTGGCAGAGGAAGATGCGACGGCACGTGTTGAGGAAACTGATTGATGGAGTACGGGTTTCCTTTAGCCATTCATCCGCTTGCGACACTCAATGCAATACTCAATGCGATTGCAGCGGTATTGCTCGTTACTGGATGGGTGCTGATTGCCCAAGGCAATTGGAAGGCGCATCGCGCGGTTATGGTCGCTGCTTTTTCAGTTTCAACAATTTTTCTTGTGTCATATTTGACCTATCACTACCTTGTAGGTCATGTCACGTTTGGCGGGCAGGGTGTGATACGCACCGTATATCTTTGCATTTTAGCTTCTCATATTGTACTCGCAGTTGCGGTGCCAGTCCTAGCGATCGCTATGTTTGTTCTTGCGTTTCGTGGAAAGTGGGATCGGCATCGGCAGTTGGGGAAAATAACTGTGCCAATCTGGTTGTATGTGTCAGTAACCGGAGTAGTCATCTACTTCATGGTCTATGTTTTATTTCCTAGTTCGAGCAAGCAGGTAGAAGCGGCGGTCTATGAAGACATTTCATGCCGCTCCCTGGTGTAGGTTGGGCGCATGCCAGTTTCATTCATGATGTCTGCAAGTCATCAAATCTGGTGCGGGAGAACCAGTCCTTGCTGCCCAAGGTCATTGGAGTGCAGGGTGACCTGTTGGTACTTAGCCTCATTCAGACTGAGAATTTAATCAAGACTCAAGTGGCTTTTTGGCAAGGTGTCAATCGGTCACATATTTTTGCTGTGAGTTTTTCAGTCTGCGATTGGTTGACTATAAGGCTTTCGAATGATGTCTTTCTTAAGTGTTTCAAGGCTGGTTAAAAGCCTTTGGTGCAATCTCTGACGTATGAATAAAAAGCTTTCCGGATCTGGCATATCGCAGGGTGGTTACTGTCAGTTCCGTGGCGTTCGGCAGGCTTGGGCGTCTTGGGGCAGTGCTGACTCGACCTTAAACAGCGTTTCGACTGGGTGATGCATCCTGATGGAGCGATGGGATTATTGATCCCTGCGGGAGATTTGTACACAAGCACTGTTTCGAGTGCACTTTCGGCGAACACCGATTATGGCTGTCTCAGTGCAGCGAATTGTCTATACTTTATGTATGAGAAACCGCCTCGTAGTATGGTCATTTCTGCTTATTGCATGCCTTGCAATAAGCAATGATGTATTGGGCTGTCCCACCTGCAAAGATGGGCTGGCAGCAGCAGACAGTGAGGGCGCAAACATAGCTCGAGGATATTTTTATAGTATCCTTTTGATGATTGCCATGCCGTTTACGCTTGCAGGATCATTTGGTCTTTATGTCTGGCGAGAAACGCGACGACTACAACAGGCCAATAATGGTGATACAGGGGGAGACAAAAACTCTGTGCCTGATATGTCAAACGCAACAGATGAGTCTTTGGAACGGTCGCATGAAACGCCAATGTCAACAGCAGCGACCTGATTTCGTGAGAATTCGTCACGCTTTGATGCTGGTTGGAATAGCGGTATGTGTTGCCTTTTTTTTAATAGTGCCGACCGCATCATCTGCAGTTCAATCGCCACAGGAATATTTTACGACGTGGGACCTCTCTCCGTCGTACCTGCAGAAGCAATTTGATGTGGCGGCGGCGGGTGACATGGTCACGCTTTCGAGTGACGAATTTCAAGTAATCTCACGAATTCTGGATCGTTTACAAGGTGCTCCAAGTCAATGGCTTCAAAAGTGGGCGGATGATTCAGTTGCATTTGACAGCAATCTTATCACGACATACCAACAAGAGTGCCGCTCAGTTCAGGTCATTGGGGACATCGTGAGAGTCAACTGCATCGAGTCGCCACGTAATGTGGCAGCGATAACGAGCCTGAAAGAAATCTACGCAGTGCAACTGCTGTTAGAAGATTCCCAGACAGTTTGGGTAGTTGTTCCTGAAATACCAGCGGGTCTACCCGTTGGCCGACCTCTTCATCAAAACGGTGGTGCGTCAGTAATACTGCTGCATGTTTCAGGTGAGGATTCGATCAAAAAACAGAAGGAGCCGATTCTTTCAGTAGCTGCGAGAATTCAGTGGTGGCCGCAGACATCGTTTGGGAAGTTAGGGATGGACTATGGCTTGTTCCAATCAGTTATTGATGGGGATTCTTTACGTGCTGTAGAATCAGATGCCTTTTATTCCAGCCTTTCTGTAAGTGCAAGACAAAAGAGAATACCTGATGGCCCTCTGATAGATGACAAGTCGCTGGTTGCATTACTTGACCCTGCTAGTGACTGGCTACGGCTGCACCGGGGGCGGCAGATAACCTTGGATGGAACAGCACGCCGGATTGTAAAAGTTACTGTGGAATCAAAGCGTGAGCAGAAAATACTCGGTAGTGATCACTACTGGGAAATTTTCTTATTTGTACCGACACCCCTTTTGCAGATTCAGAATGAGTTCCAAGAGACCTACCCAGTTGTTTTCTGTTGTACAAAATTGCCTCAAGGAATGCCTGTTGGCGAGGGGGTGAACGAAAGATTGAAGGTTACTGGGTTTCTTTTTAAGCGATATCGATATATCACGCGTCGTTTAAATTATTCAGGAAAGGGGGCCGGGGAAGGAAGGCCTCAGGAGTCGCCGCTTCTTGTCGGTCAAATTCCAGTTTGGGTGCCAGCAAAACAGCCATCAAAACTTCCTCGTGGAATGACCTGGTTGCCGGTGCTTACTGCAGTCGCTCTCGTTGGTTGGATCGTGAAAGGGTTTTGTCAAAGTCGGCATCGTTCTCCGTTGAAGGAAAGTCTCCCCGATCAGATTGAACTGCCGTAGTGCTTTTTGGCAAAAGATGACGATTAAAGACCATGGGATTTCTCGAAGGAATTGGCCCACGGTTGTTGATTCTTTAAGATTCGCAACACTTACGGTGCAGGAGATGCTGTCTCGTAATTCTTCAGTGAATTACCCCAACGCGATTACTAGAGAAAGCTTGGGTGGTTTCCGCCATCGAACAGTGTCGATAGAAGTGCAAAATTTTGATTATCAGTAGGTCCTAAATTCAAACATGAGGTAAGAGAATGAGAAGAGCCAAGATTTCAATTATTGGTGCAGGGAACGTTGGGGCCACAACTGCGCATTGGTGTGCCGCTGCCGAATTGGGAGATGTTGTTCTTCTTGATATACCGGCAACAGCAGGTATGCCCGCTGGTAAGGCGCTTGATCTCTTTCAAGCTTCACCAATTGTTGGTTTTGATTCTAAGCTTACAGGAACAACAGATTGGTCCGATACGGCTGCTAGTGATGTAGTTGTGGTGACTGCTGGGATTGCGCGCAAGCCCGGTATGAGTAGAGATGACCTTCTGTCCACGAATGCGAAAATTGTAGGTGACGTTGCGGGGCAAATTAAGAAAACGAGCCCCGATGCCGTTGTTATTGTTGTATCGAATCCACTTGATGCGATGGTGCAGCGGGTATTCCAGGTGCTTGGTTTTCCACCAGCGCGTGTCCTTGGTCAGGCGGGCATTCTTGATACGGCTAGATATCGATCATTTTTAGCTATGGAGCTAGGCGTGAGTGTTGAGGACATCACTGCAATACTTCTTGGTGGGCATGGTGATACGATGGTTCCGATTCCAAGTTGTACAAGTGTGGGTGGTATTCCAGTGACCCAATTGATTTCGAGCGAACGACTTGATTCGATTGTTGAACGCACGAGAAAAGGGGGGGCTGAAATCGTTGGTCTGCTCAAGACAGGAAGTGCGTATTACGCTCCAGCCGCGGCATCTGCCCAAATGGTTGAAGCCGTTGTGCGAGACAAAAAAAGATTGGTCCCGTGTGCCGCCTATTGTGATACTGAGTATGAAGTTGGCGGATACTTTGTTGGTGTCCCCGTAATACTAGGTGGTAGCGGCGTGGAAAAAATAGTTGAACTCTCGCTCTTGCCTGATGAAAAAGCGGCATTTAATAAAAGTATCGATGCTGTCCGGGAGCTTGTTGGCGTTATGGGGAGTCTAACGGCCTAATCGGCGGCCCCGCCTTCCTATTCCCCCCTGTCCACCAGATTCTCTAGAAATCCTTTGTTTTCAACCGGCAATGCTGCCATTGCCCGGAGTGTGCGACTGCGTTAGAAACCCCCTAGCGTGTTGCCGTGAGTGGCCTGCCTGTCGGTAATCGCCAGCAAACACACTTTGTTTTCGTGAAAAAGGTTTCGTGGAGAATCTGAAATGGTGAATCAGTCAACGGTATTTCATCGTGAACCCAATCCTTGTTCACCAAGCAGCAGTGACCTTACATGCACCAATGAGGCTTTGCCTTTGGGTAAATCAGAACAGCTTTTTTTACCATTAGGGTATGAGCCTGGGTATGACTATCCGCTGCTTGTATGGCTTCCTCAATCAGGTGATACGGACTTTGACCTCGGTCGCACCATGATGCGAATGAGTTTGAGGAATTACCTTGCGGTGCTGCCTGCTGTCCCGTCCGATTCGGAGAGCTGTTTTCAAGCAATTGACGGAATGATGAGCCGGTACAGCGTTCACTCTCGTAGGGTTTATCTCATTGGTGTTGGGGCAGGGGGAGAAAATGCTTTTCGGTTTGCCTGTCAGAACCCAGAGTCTTTTGCTGGTGTGGTCTCAATAAATGGCCGGTTTCCTCTGCGTGAGAGATTGCTGGGGCAACTTGGTCGTGTTCGTTCGCTTCCAATGATGCTTTGTTGTGATGAAAAAACAGAAGCAGGTGGTCTACTGAATGATTGTGATGTGAATCAAACATTACGACTGTTTCATGCTGCAGGCGGATTGATGTCGATGCGTGTCTATCGAAATAAAAGAAGTGATGGGACTCAGCAGGTACCTTTGGTAGATATGGTCGGGGATATTGATCGGTGGATTATGGATGAAGTTTGTCGCGTTCCAGGGGATCAGGTAACTGCTCTCGTCTAGTTTGGGTAATGCTTGAAGTACAAAGGTTTTATAATGACAGAATCGATCTCGGTAAAACAAGCCGCAAGTCATTACGGCCAGTCGCCAGCGTTGCGAGGAATTGTGGGGAATGTGGTGAGTGACTTGCAGCGTCAGCACGCTGATTCAGGTGTGCCCTTGCCTCAAGTGTTGGTTGACGTTCCTCGTTCGCATAGGTTTGAAGGGAATGTTGTAGTGTTGGAAGAGTTGCTTAATGTGTGGCTCTGTGATGCGGTTCGGGCTGCCGCTGGAAGCGCTGTGATGGCCCGCACTGCAGAAGTTCTTATCACAAGTGTTGAGTATGCAGATTGTATTGAGATAGAAATTGCAGACAGCGGCCCCTCTCTTTTGGAGCGACAAAAGCTTGGCGGTGGTGTTGTTGGTCGTGTGCATGCAGTTTCTCAGCAGAAATTACTCGATCAAGTTCATGGCGACATGCGGCTTGATGATTGTGCTGAGGGTGGTGTAGCGGTGACGTTGCGTTTCCAAAGAGTGGTTTCCCGGCGGATAGCTGCTTAATTTTATGTCTAAGATGGAGATTTCTGCATGGATGCAGCGATCGAAAATGTATTAAAAAGTCATTCTGGAGTCCGGCCGATTCAGGTTGTCGGCTTTGGCCTTTTATTGCTTGCCGCAGCGGCAGGTAGCCTGCTTATCGATTTTCCTGAAAAGAAGGCAGGTGGTGAGGTTGAGTTGCTCGTTGGAGCAGTTCTTGGCCCGGCGGATCTTGCCGTTATGGAGGCGGTTTTTGATCGCTCCGGTCTTGAGTCATATCGTGTAGATGATGGTCGCCTTTACGTGGATAGAGGTCGTCAGAGTGGCTATTTGAGAGCCCTCGTTGATGCGGGTGCTCTCCCTCCAGAGTTTGGAGGAAGTCTGCGACGAGCAGTTGAGAGCGATAGTCCTTGGCGAAGTAAGGAGACGCAGGCTGAGTTGGTGCGAATAGCGACTCAGGAGGAATTGTCACTGGTGATTCGGACTATGCCAGGTATCGAGCAGGCGGCAGTGCTTTATTCGGGAAGTAATGCAGGTGGTTTATTTCGTGATGGTAATGCTTCGACGCAAACAGCTAGCGTGAGTATTCGTACGCAGCCTGAACTAGAAATTGATCGGCATCGTGTTGAGGCGATTCGGGTGCTTGTTGCGTCATCGATTGCGGGTCTTCGTGTGGAGCAGGTAGCTCTCACTGATCTCCGAAGTGGACAAGTGTTTGATGGTCCGCTGTTGTCCGATGCCGAGTTTATTACTACTGATCCGAATCGAGCACGAGCTGTTGCATACGAGCAACATGTGACCTTGAAAATACGTCAGGCGTTGGCTTTTATTTCCGGAGTTGTTGTTGAGGTGAATGCCTCCGCTATTGAACAAGTAGCTACCGCTAAAGAGGAGGCGGTTGTTCGAGAGACACGGGCGGCTGCTAATGTGCCTGCAATTGTGGGTGTTGGTTTGGGTAGTGATCAGGATGCACCGGATGTAGGGCAAGTTGTTTACGTTTCTGTAGCAATTCCGGAGACGTACATTGACCGTTTGCGTGAAGAGGTTTATGCGAATGTAGATGATCCTGCGGGTGCTGAAATTGAAAGGCTTCGAACGCTTGTTGTTGGGCTTGTTCCTGCAACTGAACCGTGGGGCCGGGCTGTAGTCACAATAACTCGATATCCGGGATTGAACCCTGCTACCAGCACTCAGGGCATGAAAAATACGTCAAATCAATTGAGCTCTGATGAGGACAAATCTGTTCCTGCACCGACGTATGCATTATCAATGTTTTTACCAGTCGGGTCGGAGTCAGTGATTCGTTCTGCAATGAAAGGGAAACCGATCGCACTGTATGGGTGCCTGGCGTTGGGGTTTTCTGTTGTGTTTATGTGGTGGCCAAGATGGCGAATGCGAGGCCAGCCGTCTGCTGCGTTGTCGAATGATAGTCGTGAGTTGATTAATTGGGCAACGCTTCGACGGTCTCGCCAGCATGAAGAGCAAGCCAAGGCATAGTGAGCCCTATGAGAAATCCCCAATCCTATGAACTGCCGTTGCGCAAGGGAATCTTCTCTCTGGCAATTTTTGTCTGTTCTCATGCTTTGCTGTATGCAGATGAGTTCGATCCCAACACCCAGTCCCTTAGTGAGTTTCCAGCTGTTTCCCTGTCTTTGGAGGAAGAGTCAAAAACTCAGCCTTCGGACATATCAAATGCCTTGTCTTTTGGTAATGAGGTGGCTTTTGATTGGAAGGCGTGGGCGGTTGTGGGTGTTGCGGGAGCCGTGTTGGTCGGCGTTCGTCTGTTTAGTCGCCGGGCGGTGTTCAAAATACCAAGTGATGTGTTTGAGTTGCTTGGTGAATCAACGTTAGGCGGTGGTCAAGCAGTGAGGATTGTTCGTTTCGGCCCTAAGACTCTCCTGGTGAGTGTTGGAAGTGGTGGCCCGAAAACACTCTCGGAGTTAGACGATCCTTTGGCTACGGAGTGGATTGCTGCTGCCTGTCGTGGCGAACAGACTTTGCGGCCTTTGGCTGGCCGCTTGTCAGTTGGCAATGACTCTCAAGATGGTAGTGGCTCTCAAGTTTCTGAGACCGGCAGTACGCCTCATTCTGAGGTGGCATAATGACTACCTCGACTTTGTTGTGGAAGAGACTCGTCTTGGTAGTGGTGCTGGCATTGAGTGCATCAGCGAGTCACGGTCAGGACGTTCAGGTGCCTGTAGATAGAGTTGATCTTGGTGTTAAAGGTCCAGCTACTGAAGATGGTGGCCCTGATCTCAAAGGCACTGGTGCAAGTGCTGCGCCTTCGATGGCGTTCCAGTTGCCAGATGATATTTCTAATATTTTCGATCGGCGGTGGGCTGAC
>JABHNP010000236.1 GCA_018694455.1 Planctomycetaceae bacterium
AACTCATTACGGATGTTCTAGAGCGCGATGGACGGTTTGAGACTCGCAGTGTCAATAACGGTTTTGATGCCGGCATGATGGTTAAGGATTATCGACCCGACTTAATCGTTCTTGATGTAATGCTTCCGGATATCAATGGAAAAGAAGTTTGTCAGAGAGTACGTAGCGACTCTACTATGGATGAGGTCAGAATTATTTGCATATCTGGTATGTGTGAGCCTGACAAAATTGAAGATCTCAAGGCATGTGGTGCCAATGAGTTTCTTCAAAAACCATTTGAAGCAGATGTGCTAGTCGACAGAATTTGCACGCTGCTCGATATTGAATCTGTCCCGGCAGCGTCATGAGATGATGGCCGTAGTTGGATGGTTGCTCGTTCGTCGTAAGAAGAAGCCACATTTGGCACTCCCAGTCCCGCGTCAAGCCTTCATGGGCTTGACGCGGGCGGTGTCGTACTCGTTGCAAACGATCACAGAAGAGCACTCTCGCCCTAAAAAAGACCGCCTCAGCAGTGGTTCTTGGAGAGATAGATGTTGGCATTTATCTGCGGCTGATCCAGCTGTTGCTATCTGGCTTGCTGCAGAAGAAACACAATGGCCTGAGCGTGGCGTTGTTGATGATGATTTCTCTGCAGCACGGGTAGCAATTTTCTGGCTTGAGCGTCTCGAGCAAAGTCTAGTTACTTCTGCAACCTCACAGGGGGCAGCCCTTTTAAAACAGTCACGTTTAGTTACCAGCCAGGAGTTGCAGGTCGTGACGGGAATGCTTCCGCCAGGATCTGATGCAATTGAAATGCGATCTTCGGTAGCACACTCAACAGCTGTCCGGTGGCGTGATCAAATCCTAAGAGAATTTTCTGCTCAGCCACTTGGTGGAAAAGAGATTTCTGATCATGAAGTGGCGAGTATCTTGTCTCTCGGCCAAGGAGATTCACAGGTCGGTGTGCTCAATGAATTACTAGTGGCATCAAAGTCTCTACGGTCACTCTTTGTGGACTTCTCAGGTAGCGTTTCCTCTGCACGCTTGGAAGCAATGCGAGAACTTGCTTATGGAGCCGGCCATGAGATAAACAATCCACTTGCGAATATTGCTGCGCGTGCTCAGGCGCTTCTTTATGATGAGCATGATCCCGAACGGCAGCGACGTCTAGCAACAATTGTCGATCAGGCATTTAGAGCCCGAGATATGATTGGTGGGCTGATGATCTTTGCCAGACCACCAAAACCTCAGCAAGACGAAGTCAGTGTCAGAGATTTGCTTCAGAGTGTGTTCAGGTCAATGGAGTCCATGGCAGAAGAACGTGGAGTGCGTCTGACGCTTCATGTTGTTTCTGAAACAATGTGCATTGTTGTTGATCGTGGGCAGATTGAAGATTCGCTGCGAGGTATTCTTTCAAATGCAATTGAAGCGATTTTTCATGGTGGAACAGTATTTGTAGAGGCAATTGAAAGTACAAGCGAAGCGTGTCTTGTGACGGTAAACGATAATGGCATTGGAATGGATATGGAGACAATGAGCCGAGCGTTCGATCCTTTTTTTAGTGGTCGTGAGGCTGGGCGAGGTATTGGCTTAGGGCTTTCAAAGGCATTTCGACTCATTGACGCAAATGGTGGAAGCATCTCGATGAAGTCCCGGTTGCAGCAGGGAAC
This sequence comes from Planctomycetaceae bacterium, assembly GCA_018694455.1. Taxonomy (GTDB): domain Bacteria; phylum Planctomycetota; class Planctomycetia; order Pirellulales; family UBA1268; genus UBA1268. The sequence continues at coordinate 1,650 of JABHNP010000236.1, forward strand.
CGAGGTTTCAATCACCCTGCCGCGAGCCTCAAGGTCTGCCTAGAGCTCCCAGCATGACGGAAAGCTTGTTTTTTCACCAAAGTTGGGAGGGATTCACGTGCCTTAATCACATTTTCTTGATCTTTCGCACTTGTCGTTGATAGCCGGTGTTCTCTATTCTTCGTAAACGCCGCGATTCATTGAAGCATTGTCCAAGGAATGGGTCATGCTGGTTCATTGCGGTATAACGATGGAGCACGGATGCCCCTATGACTTTTTCTGGACGTATGAAGACAGTAGTTCCTGTGTGGAATGGTAAATCGCCAAATGCACAATCAATTTTTGAAAAAGACACACAGCATGAGTTGTCCCGTGTGTTGGATAAACCTCAGAGTCACTCGAAGATAAGTGAAAGCCTCGCAGAGCTTGCGATTCAACAGACGGCACAATGGTTTTTGAAACGCCAGAATGCCGATGGTCATTGGAGGGGTCCGCTTGAGGGAGATACTATTCTCGAGAGCGAATATCTCTTGATTTGTGGATGGGCAGGCCGTCTTGATCAACGTACAGCATCGGGGTGTACGAAACGTATTCTCGACCAACAGTTGCCCGATGGTGGTTGGGCTATCTATCCAGGAGGGGACGTCGACCCCAGCGCAAGTGTAAAAGCCTATCTTGCGTTAAAGATGTGTGGCTATGATGCTGAATCAGAGCCTATGAAGAAGGCTCGAGTTGCGATTGCGGAAGCAGGTGGTCCTTGGGCTGTGAACAGTTTTACTCGGTTTTATCTGGCATTGCTTGGACAGATTTCATATGCCGATTGTCCGGCGGTTCCTCCGGAGATGATCCTGCTGCCGGATTGGTTTCCAATAAGCTTGCATAGCGTTTCAGCGTGGTCCCGAACAATGATAGTGCCTCTTTCATTAATCTGGTCTTTTAAGCCGGTACGAAAATTATCAGATGAAAAAGGAATTCATGAGCTGTTCGCAGACTGCACATTTGCGACGAGGAAGCGACCGATAGGTGGGGCCGATGGTTGGTCGCGTTTCTTTCGGCTTATTGACTATGTGATAAAGAAAATCGACTGCCTTGGGGTGCGACCTCTTCGTCGACGGGCAGTTATGGCATGCCGAACATGGATGTTGAGGCGTTTTCGTGGAAGTGATGGTCTCGGTGCAATTTTCCCTCCAATTATTTGGAGTATAGTAGCGCTTCGCGCAATGGGTTGTGATGATAAGTCTGCTGAAGTAGTGGAATGCTGGAAGCAGTTAGAAGGTCTTCTTGAGCGTCCAGATGATGAAACGATTCGAGTGGAGCCGTGCCGTTCACCTGTCTGGGATACAGCGATAGTACTTCGCGGACTTGCAGAGATAGCCTCACCATCAGTTGATAGTGCTGGCAGCATGGATAACGCTGTTGATTGGTTGCTTGCCAGGGAAGTGCGTTTCGCGGGAGATTGGTCTCACCGAGTACAAGCCGTTCCATCTGGTTGGTGCTTTGAGTATTCAAACTGTTATTACCCAGACGTCGATGATACAGCAATGGTTCTGATCGCATTTTCGTCATGGTTGAAACAACAGAAGGCGTGTGCAGGCAGTCAAGGTGAGCGTGTTCGCTCTGTCAAAAACGCAATGGATCGCGGAATACAGTGGCTTACTGCCATGCAAAACAGTGATGGAGGTTGGGGGGCTTTTGATCGTGATAACAACCATGAGGTTCTCTGCAAGGTTCCCTTTGCTGATCACAATGCGATGATAGACCCAAGTTCACCGGATCTCACTGGTCGTGTACTCGAAGCCTACGGAAGACTTGGTCATGGTATTGGTGAGCCTGGAGTCGATCGGGCAATTAAATATCTTCGTGAGACGCAGGAGTCTGACGGTAGTTGGTTTGGGCGCTGGGGCGTAAATTATATATATGGAACCTGGCAGGCAATTGAAGGCCTTCGAGCAATAGGCTTCTCCTCAGACGACCCGCTTATTGATGCGGGGGTGCAATGGCTTGTTTCGGCCCAGCAGCCGAATGGTGCTTGGGGTGAAAGTCCAGCGAGTTATGTAGATTTAACCTTGAAGGGCATTGGTGAACCGACAGCTTCACAAACAGCTTGGGCGGTTGCTGGTCTTGTGGCTGCTGATAAATCAAATACTCCATCAGCTCAGCGTGGTATTCATTGGTTGCTTACTACGCAGCGTTCTGATGGTGATTGGAACGAAACAGCATTTACCGGGACTGGTTTTCCAAAGGTTTTCTATCTTCGGTATCACTACTACCGGATTTCATTCCCGCTCATTGCGATAGCAAGGTGGCAGTCGGCTGTAGGAGCTGAAAATAACGGAATGAAACGCCGGTATGCCGGTTCACGAGAGAAATTGTCAGAGATGTATGAAGGAGTATTGTCATGAGTGTTCCAATTGGGCAAATGATGGCTGTGTTGCGTCATGTTGCTGTACAGCGTCTTAGAGGAAACGATAAGTACCCGCTCGTACTTATGCTCGAGCCTCTTTTTCGTTGTAATCTTGCATGTGCTGGATGCGGAAAGATTCAGCATCCTAGTGAGATACTGCGTCAACATCTTTCGCCATCTCAGTGTTTGAAGGCTGTTGATGAATGTGGTGCCCCGATTGTGGCGATTCCGGGTGGTGAACCATTGCTTCATCCCCAAATCGGAGAAATTATTGAAGGAATTGTTGCTCGGAAAAAATATCTTTATGTTTGCACGAACGCTATAAAGCTCGAAGAGATGCTGCCACACTTCAAGCCATCAAAGTATCTTGCGTTCTCTATCCATTTGGATGGGCTTCAGCAGGAGCACGATGCATCAGTCTGTCGAGATGGTGTGTATGAAATGGCAATAAATGCGATTCGTGCTGCTAAGAAGGCTGGTTTTCGAGTTACGACAAATTCAACCCTATTCGCTGACGCCGAGCCAGAGCGTTGTAGTCAGTTTTTTGACGAAGTCATGCAGCTTGGTGTGGAGGGAATGATGGTCTCGCCGGGCTATTCGTATGAGAAAGCTCCAGAGCAGGATATTTTCCTGAGTCGTGAGAGAAGTCACAGGCTTTTTCGAAAGATTTTCAAGAGTGGTGGAGGTCGTTGGAAATTCAATCAGTCTCCAGTTTTCCTTGAGTTTCTGAAAGGAAACTGGGATCTTGAATGTCGGCCTTGGGGGACTCCCTCATACAGCCTGTTCGGCTGGCAAAAACCTTGTTATTTACTCGATGAAGGATATGCCGAAAGCTTTTCAGACCTTATGAAGACAACAGACTGGGATTCATACGGACGGGCGAGTGGTAATCCAAAATGTCAGCAGTGTATGGCGCACTGTGGATACGAACCAGCAGCTGTAGAGGCTACTTTTGGTTCATGGAAAGGGTTCTTGCGTACTGCGAGGCTCGCATTGTTTGGCCCACCCGCTACGAATCAAGGTGAGGCTGTGTTGGCAACCCCGGGAAGGCGTCGAAAAGTCACGCTTCCGGTGCTTCCAATTATTGATTCAGTGTAGGTAAGAAAATTTCCGCCAGGTGATCGCAGGCCCCCTAGAGAGCAGCTTAGGTTCTTCTGTGGTCTACCGGCTTGATACAAGTACACGCTGTGCTTCGATTGCTGCGCCACGTGCTCCGGCGGTGTCCCCATTTGGCATTATCTCAATGACAATGTCTTGTTGTTCTTCCCGTTGAGTCGGCATGCCTTTCCTGACTTCGGCAATAAACCATTGTTGGAAAGGCTGCTCGGTTTCAATAGCTCCACCGCCTATAATAAGTGCATCAGGATCAAATGTATTAATCATTTGGTCAAAAAACAGGCCGAGAGCTCTGGCCTGAACTCGGAAAATTGATTGACACATTTCGTCTCCCTCTGCAGCTAGGCCGCGAACTCGAATCGCAGCCTTTGCTGGTTCAAGAGAGGCTAATTCGTGATCACGGTATTTTTGAAGGAAATAAGGAAGCAGGTTTTTTCGGATCGCTGTGAGAGAACAGAGTGACTCAAGGCATCCGATACGACCACAATTACAAAGCGTTTTGTGGCTCTTCAGCTCAGGTATCATTTCGCCGAGAAGTGCCGTCGGTATAAGAACGTGCCCGAGTTCACCACCGAAACCTCGGCTTCCAGCCACAACGCAGCCTTGGTGAACAATGCCGCCACCTAGTCCAGTGCCAATAATCGCAGATACAGATGTCTTTTTCGGTTGATTTCCGAAAATGGTGGTGTGGCCCCAAACTGCAGCTGCATTTCCGTCGTTTAGATAATGAACAGGAATACGAAGTAGTTCTTGCAGACCCCCACGAATATCAAAATTAGCCCAGTCGGGATGAATGAAGTTAGTCGACCCTTTTTTACTCAGCACCCCATCGGCCGTAGCCGGTCCGGGTGTATCCAGCCCGATCGCAGAAATCTCATCTTTGCTTCTACCAACCTTTTCAACTGCATTCTGAAGTCCATCAACAATCTGCTGTAAACAGATTACTGGCCCCTCAACACTACGGGCAGGATGTTCAAAGAGATCATGAATCAGGAACTCCCCCGTATGGTCTAATAATGTCACGTTGACCGCTGTGCCACCAAGATCAATCCCTGCCACAAGTGGTTTGATGTCGTTCGTAGAGTTTTGAGGGGGCATCGTCTTGTTTGGTTTCTTGTTAGCTGGGGTAGGTGTCAAGTTGTCGAAGACCGCGACTGTAATGTGTTAATGCATGCTACTTATTTAGCATTAATCAGTTCTTGGCGGACTCGGCTCACTATGGCACGGAGTCCCCTGCTACGTAGCATGCCGAGTACATCTGCAAGGCCCATTTTTTCAAGAAGGTCTTCCGGCAGTTCTTGTGCTTCAGGCTGAGGGCGGCTGGCTACTGCCTCTGCGAGTATCGCAACAAAACCTTTTACTGTGGGCGCTTCTTCAGCAACTTCAGCCACAAGATTCATTGAGCCGTTTGAAATTTCTGGCCAGAGAAAAACGGAAGTTTGACATTCGTGAACACGCCGGTCTTCAGTATTCTTTTTTGCCGTATATTCATCGCTTAATGGCGGTAAACGGTTCGCGAAGTCGAGGAGCAATTCGAGTTTTTCCCGACCATCTAAGTCAACAAACTCTTCGACAATCTGGTCGAGTCGTTCGTTCACCGTTTCCATAATTATCTTCCTCGTAGTCCGTGAGTCTTGATTCTGGATATTCTTGAGGGTTTGTACTAAGGCGAAGATGTCGGTGTGTTGGTGTCTGGAGCACTCTGAGGGTGAGATCCCTTAATGATTGGCACTCCAACACAGTTTCCCCACTCCATCCACGAACCGTCGTAGTTCCGAACGTTTCCAAAGCCAAGGAGGTATTTTAGAACAAACCATGTGAGGCTTGAACGTTCTCCGATACGGCAGTATGCAATAGTCGGGCTTCGTCGCTTTAAGTGATTTGTTTTACAGTAGAGTTTTTCAAGTTCTTTCGCGGTCTTAAATGTTCCGTCTTCGTTTACGGAAAGTGGCCAGGGAATATTTACAGCGCCAGGAATATGCCCACCGCGAAGGGCTCCTTCGTTCGGGTAGTCGGGCATGTGCAGTCGTTCGCCGGAGTATTCTTCAGGGCTGCGGACATCAACAAGATTTTTGCCAGCTTTCTGATGCTTAAGCACCTCTTCACGTAGCGCTCGGACAGACTTGTCTTGTTCCGGTGCTATATAAGTCGTTGGAGCGTAGCTAGCCCTGTCAGTTGACCACGACCGGTCTTCAAGTTGCCACTTTTTTCTTCCACCATTCATAATTTTGCATTGTGGATGACCATAAAGTTTGAACACCCAGAATGCATAGCAAGCCCACCAGTTATTTTTGTCACCGTAGAAAATCACTGTAGTGTCATTTGTGATGCCATTGCTTCGGCAGATCTCTTCGAAACCCTTCCGGTCGACGTAGTCGCGAACAACCTGGTCTTGGAGGTCTACTTGCCAATCAATCTCAACGGCCCCCGGAACATGCCCCTGTGTGTAGAGAGCCCGGTCTTCATTTGATTCAACAATTCTCACCGCAGGATCATTGTGGTGTTCAGCAACCCACTCTGTTGAGACGAGGACGTCAGGGTCTGCATATTCAGCCATGGAAGCAACTCCTTTAACTCACAATTTATGTAGTAAAGTGATAGTAGTGGATGCACAGAGACCCTGCAACGATGGCCCCTAACTCCGCAAACTTGTGGCAGTCGCCCTTGGTGGCAGGCGGTCACTCATTCTATCGGCAGTGTCTCGTGGATCGTTGGGTGATGGGGTACGATATTCGTGCTGAAGTAAGCTACGATTGCTGCAGTTTGTTTTTCTTGTGCAAGTTGATTTATACGTACTCATAGGAGCACTGATGGGCGCCCAGTTCATTTTTCAGATTACCGATCTCACGAAAAAATTTGGTCAGCGTGAACTGCTGAAAAATATCGATGTTGCCTTTTATCCCGGCGCAAAGATAGGCCTGCTTGGCCGTAACGGTGCTGGTAAGAGCACATTGATGAAGATCATGGCGGGTATTGATACCGAGTACGAGGGCGAGGCCCGATTATCTGACGGATTCAGTGTTGGATATCTTGAGCAAGAGCCAGAACTTGATGCTGAAAAAACAGTTTTTGAAAATGTCATGGATGGAGTAACTCAGTCTCGAGCGATACTTCAGCGTTACGAAGAAATCAATGCAAGTTTTGCCGAGCCATTAGATGATGACCAGATGGAAAAGTTGCTCGCTGAACAAGCAACTGTTCAGGATCAAATTGACGCAAAGAACTTATGGGATTTGGACCGGCAGGTCGAGATTGCGATGGATGCCATGAATCTTCCTCCAGGAGACTGGGCTGTTACAAATCTCTCTGGGGGTGAACGACGGCGGGTCGCACTGTGTCGTCTGTTGCTCGAAAAACCAGATCTGTTGCTGCTCGATGAACCGACAAATCATCTCGATGCGGAAAGTGTACTGTGGCTTGAGCACTTCCTCGCCGAATACACAGGCACTGTAGTTGCAGTAACTCACGATAGATACTTTTTGGACAACGTCGCCAAATGGATTCTTGAAGTCGACCACGGTCGTGCCATTCCATTTGAAGGAAACTATTCTTCATGGCTTGAACAAAAACAGGCAAGAATGGTACTCGAAGAGAAGCAGGCAAGCGCTCGTCAGAAGACGCTTACCAAAGAACTTGAGTGGATTCGAATGTCACCAAAAGCTCGGCAGGCAAAAAGCAAGGCAAGGGTGGCTTCTTTCGAAAAGTTGGCTGCAGAAGAAGCGGCAACTCGTGACACAGATGTGGAGATTACTGTGCCGGCGAGTCGGCCACTTGGTGACCAGGTCATTGACGCTGAGGGGCTTTCCAAGGCATTCGGTGATAAGTTGCTGTTTGAAAACCTTTCGTTCAGGTTGCCTCCGGGCGGTATTGTTGGAATTATTGGACCGAACGGTGCCGGGAAAACGACACTGTTTCGAATGCTTGTTGGACAAGAAGAATCTGATACGGGGTCGATCAAAGTCGGGTCAACAGTTGACATTGGATATGTTGATCAAAGCCGTGATTCACTCGATCCTCAGAAAACAGTATTCGAAGAGATTTCAGGTGGCCATGACACCATTCAGCTCGGGAAGCGGACGGTAAACGCCCGTAGTTATGTGGCAAAGTTCAATTTCATGGGGCCGGATCAACAGAAAAAAGTTGGCACACTTTCTGGCGGTGAAAGAAATCGTGTTCATTTGGCAAAGCTACTTCGGAGGGGTGCGAATTTGTTGCTTCTGGATGAACCGACGAATGATCTCGATGTCGACACGCTACGGTCACTCGAGGAAGGTATTGCAAACTTCGCTGGGAGTGTTGTCGTTATTACCCATGATCGATGGTTTCTTGATCGATTGGCCACACATATTATTGCATTCGAGGGGGACGGCTACGTGCACGTGTGTGAAGGCAACTTTGATGTTTACGAGCAAAGTCGAAAGGAACGTTTAGGGGCCGATGCCGATGAGCCGCATCGTTTTAGGCATAGAAAACTTCAACAATAGCCGGAGCTGTTTCGCCCAATGTTTTCTACGATATTGCTGCGGAGTGGACAGTTTGAAAGTGTGCTATAGTCGTGCTGTTATAAAATCAGCCCATTGGTAGTTGGACTGCCGCAGCCGCTGATCGAATTGATTTTGGGAGTGGAAAGAAAACATCTTCGTCACGAACGGTCTTTTCTTCGATAGAAAATCCAGAGGGACTGTTTTCAAACCGGTTTCGGAGCCATTCAACACAATCTTGAACGACCTGTTCTGGTGCGCTTGCTCCGGCAGTGATCGCAACAGTTTCAATGTTATTGAACCAAGATGCATCTATTTCATCAGCACCATCAATAAGATACGAAGGGACTCCGTGTTCTTTGGCAAGTTCGGCAAGTCTTTGGCTATTCGAACTATTTTGGCTTCCTAATACGAGTACGAGATCAGCCTCTTGCGACAATTGGCGAACGGCCTCTTGCCGATTCTGTGTCGCGTAGCAGATGTCATCTTTTGGAGGCCCAATCAATTGTGGAAACCTTGCCTTCAGCTGATTGATAATTCGGGAGGCGTCATCAACGGACAGTGTTGTCTGAGTAAGGTATGCGAGTTTATCCTCAGGGCCAAATGGTAAGGCATTCACTTCTTCTGTGGTTTCTACAAGTGTG
>JABHNP010000146.1 GCA_018694455.1 Planctomycetaceae bacterium
CTATGTGTAAAGGTGACCACAGACTGTCAACTATGACCATCCGTGCCGACTAAGCCGCCTAGGCAACTAAGTGTCTCATGCTGCATAAACCTTTATGGTCAACATGTAGAAAGAAACCTCTCGGCGAAACATGTTTCCTCAAATATCTATTCGAGTGTTATGAATGTCCCCACTCAAAATGGGTAGGATACGAGGGAGCACCAATGCCAAGCATTGTTGTGTCTAGTTTCTTGAATGAGTTTCATTAGGGTTTCGTAATGAATCGTCGCCACAGTTGTTGCATTACCTGCCTCCTTTGTTTTTTCGTCATCGTGATCTATCCAAGCTTTTCTTCAGCAACACCTCCCCCAGAAAACACGAGCAGGTCCTTGCTGGCAATTGAAAGACTTTCGTTGGTACTGCGGACACAAGACAACCTGCCAACAGACATTCGCTGGGGCTACCTACCAATCGTATTAAAGACACTTGATATTTCACCAGACTCACAGACACTGGTTTTCTCAAAAACAAGCTTTCAACAACATCGTATTTCACCACGCCGCCCACGTGCGATCTATTTCAACGACACAACATATGTTGGCTGGGTACGAGATAGTCCAGTAATTGAATTTGCAGTTGCCGACCCAGATTGTGGTGTTCGTTTCTACACGCTCACTTCAAAAAAACCCTCAGCCGAATTAGAACCTCGTGAAGGTCGTCAGCAACCTCTTTTCGAACGCAACACAACGCGATGTGTTGCCTGTCACGACAACTCTCGCACGCTCGGCGTTCCAGGATTTCTTGTTCGCTCGATAATCTGCAATCCAGAGGGTCGTTTTGTTGAAGGTGCACCGACATCGGTAACAGATCACACAACGCCGTTCGGAAATCGTTGGGGTGGTTGGTATGTCACCGGGAATCACGGGCGACAGCGTCATTCAGGAAATGCTCTGTGCACCGATCCACTCAACCCAGGTTGGATTGATAAAGAACGCGGTGCCAATCAGCCCCATCTCCCAGATTTCATTTCACCAGAAAGTTATCTTCGTCCGACGAGTGATATTTTTGCACTGATGGTGCTTGCACATGAAACACAGATGCACAACCATCTGATGCGACTTCGACACACGGCCATTGCCTGTCAACTTGACAATGACGACGACCATAATGCTACTCCTGGAGAAAAGGGTCGCCTTACGAACAGGCTCTCTCACATTGCTGATGAGTTTGTTCGTTACATGCTTTTTCTGGATGAGCCAGAACTCACGTCACCAATAACGAGTAGTAGCCCGTACCGAGAGTCATTCGAGAAACGCGGTCCGTGGGATGATCAAGGGCGAACACTCAGGGAAATTGATGGGACAAAATATCTTTTTACATATCCCTGCAGTTTTCTCATCTATAGCGAATCGTTTGATTCTCTTCCTCAGTTTGCAAAACAGGCAGTTGGAGATCGACTTCGAAGTATTTTAGTGTCGACAGAAGATGACCAGGAACGTCCTGTTCGTTTCACACAATTTGATTGTAAAAATATTGCAGCAATTCTGAAGGCAACCAAGTATGAATTCTGGCAGACCTATGTTGTGGCGAGTCCGGAATCAATGTAAACCACCAATGGCATACTGTCTCGTTATTATCTTGGGAATTTAAGGGTTTAATTGAGATTCACCCATGTGTTCGATAATCGAATGAAGGATTGAACGTTCGTGTTGTAGGCTCCGTGCTTTTTTGCGGTGTTGGGTAGATTTCAAGACGGGGTAAAATTGACAACACAAAAATAGAAAAACATGCCCTTGGTAAAAGGTGCTAAACAAGACAGAAGTGTTTGTCGGGGCCGTCGATTCGGTCATGAAGAGGTCAGCTCAGAGCAATGTTAAAGTTGAGGTATCGGGATGCCTGTTGCTTCAACTCATCTGTTTGTCACTTTATCACCCACGACTCAGTAGTCTCCAATTCCTTGTTATTTGATCCTCAGTATTGGTCTTCGCGAGCTGGAAGACTGTCTTTAGGAAGTGTTTTTTAGGGAATAGTGCAAGTTATTTCTCTACGTTAAAAAATCCTGGTTGTGTTTGCCGATATATAAGGAGACTGTATTTCTTGGAGGTGACGATATGGGTAGTGTGCTTTTGAAACAGCTCGGGATATTGATAGGGATTATTGTCGTAAGTGCGACAGCTGCCGCAGGAATTCGAAGTTTCACGGGTGGGTGTTGCGGTTCTTGTTGCCAGCAGCCTGCTGCAGACAGTGCCCCTGCTGAGTAGGTAGTGAAATGAATTTATTGAGGAGTGAGCACATGCTGAAGTATCTTTCCGTACAACAACTCGCAAACGCGGCGTGGTTACTCATGCTCTCGGCGGCTCTTGTTCTTGGTGCGAAGAGTTTTTCGGACTCTTCCCGCAATGTGTGCCACAACTGCCCGGAGCAAGTTGATCGAATAGGCAGTATTGATAAAGACATCAAGTAGTTTGCACGCTGCGGGGAATCTGTCTGTAGCCTGAAGTAAACTCGGTGCAGATTCGTGCCGGATAGCAGCCATTGCTCCCCGATTGCTTGTGAGAGTGGTGTGCGGATTCTTTTGTTCAGCCTTATATTTCATTCCGTTGGAATCAAAAGAGCAGGCCAGCAGAACAAGAGATAACATGGCATCGGTCGTAGAGTGCCAGTCGGATCATTGTAGATGGTATGGTTTTTGCCTCAGTGATTTCCTCCGCTGCTCAACCACTGAAAATCTGCTCAGGAAGGACTTTCTCCTTCGTAAGTTTACTGCTGGTACCACAGGTGCACATGCAAGCACTCAAAGCGACATCAATGTGTCGAGTAAGAGATACAGTAATGATCTTTTTGATTATTACTTCAACTCACTCAATAGAGATGGTGTGACGAAAGGATATGGTATCACTGCTTCGTCTGTATCACCTGCTTCTCGTTTCTTCTCAATATCACTCATACGACTTACACGAGCTTCATTATTTGCTTGCATTAATAAACTCAGACACATCCTGACCAAGCTTTTTGAGGTCTGGCAAATTGAGATACATCATGTGGCCGGAAGTGTATTCTGTAAAAGAGACATTTGCTTTGATCGCGGGATCAATTTCAAGGTGATCGATACTAAAACGCATTGCATCCGGTGGGACTGCCAAGTCACATTGACCTGTCATTACCAGCACCTTGAGGTGTGGATTCTTCGACATGGCTGAGCCTAGGTCGGCCGCCGTACTTGAATACGTGTTTTCTTCGAATTTCCACGGCCGTACGCCTGCGAGTGCCTTGTATGGAAGATCGTTTTCAAATGCCAGTTCTTCACGAACGTACGCGTTCATAGTAGCAGCGAGTGGGCCAAGTGCCGCCATGTATGAGGGATCAAAAGTAGGATATGAACCGGATGGATCTCCATCTCGACCGGTAATACGACCGTCGTATCGTCCACAGATGAGCCCTTCCTTGCTGAGTAACTTTTTACGAAACATGGATGGGCTTATCCGAAGCCGATTTTCAAGAATGATGTCTGCTGATAGTCCTGTAAGACGTGATAATTTGCTTGCAATTTGCTTACGCTTACCATCTTCCAAACGGTCACCGGCAAAGAGTGCAGCAAGGTATTCACCGGAGGCAAATGTCCTCGATTCTCTCATGGCATCCTGCAGATTCTGCTGCAAATCTGTAGGCAGTCGATTGTGGAAATGAGCAACTGCGGTCAGTGTCGGTAGAAAAATCGAATACGGCAGGTCATTCGTGGAACCGGTCCGAATCGTTCCAAAGTCAACCAGCCCGGAAACAAGAAGGAGCCCATTAAGAAACATTCCATGTTGATCCTGCAAATATTCTGCGATCCCTGCCGCTCGAAATACGCCATAGCTTTCGCCGCACAGATATTTTGGAGAGCCCCAGCGATGATGCCGGGTTGTATACAACACAATAAACTCCGACATGGCTTCAATGTCTGGTCGTTTCCCAAAAAACTGTTCAGCTTTTTCATCCTTCGTGGGCCGGCTATAACCAGTTGCAACAGGATCAATAAAGACAAGATCAGCATACGGAAGAATCGTATGCTCATTGGTAACGAGTTTATATGGTGGAGGTGGTAAGGTCGCATCTGGATTAACCCGTGCTCGCTTTGGACCAAGGCCACCAAGATGTAGCCACACTGCCGATGCCCCTGGACCACCGTTGAAGCAATAGATGATGGGGCGTGATGCATCACCTCCGTCGAGGGTGTATGCGATATAAAACATCGATGCTTTTGCTGTACCGTCATTTTTCAACAACGGTAACATGCCCGTCTCGGTAGTGTATGACAGTTTGGTCTTCCCTACGGTAACTGAGTGACTCGTTATTACCGGTTCATCAGATGCATCTGGAACAGTTGCTGGCTGGGCGTGGTCATCGCCAGCTTTTGATGCCGTCAGCTTCTCTTCTTTTTGTGTGTCCGATGATTCTTTGATTTCTGCTGCGGCAAAACAAGCATGTTGCGAACCAATTGCGACAACACAGAAAAGCAGGATTTTTGTAAGAACTACGAACCGTGCCATGGGGAAATATCCTTCGATTCCTAGAAGTATTTTTAATGAGTTTCTAAGAGGTTATCATTACCTCGATCCCCTTCGGTTTCAAATGCCTGCAGAGCAAGAAAAAAAGAGCGTCAACAAGCTTTCGGAAAAAACACGCGGCAGAGATCTTTCAGAATTTCTTGGGCAGATACAATCGCTCTCAGATAAAGACACACCAGGTTTTGTCGTCGGTGATTTCAATGTGCCTTCACATCGTGACTGGGCGGAAAAGGCTGCCTGGTCTGGCCGTCACCCTATCAAAGTGTGCCCTCACCTCTTCGGCACTGGCAAAGAAA
>JABHNP010000122.1 GCA_018694455.1 Planctomycetaceae bacterium
GACTCATGAGACGGGAGAGATTGTTGCGGTGTTCAATACGCGAACTTTTCTCGGACAACATGGTGCAACGCTCACTGTGACGTTTGATCAGCCGTTTCAGGCAGAAGTACAACTGCGAGTGGCAGGCAATGTTCGGGGAGATGTCACCTTCGAACCATCGTCGGTAAATCTTGGCAATGTTGACCTCGGCCGCGGGGCAGAACAAGTTGTACGAGTGTCCCGTATTGGTTTAACACCTTGGGAGATAACGGATGTTCGAAGTGCAAATGTTAATTTTGAAGTTTTGCTCTCCCAGCCTCAGCATACAGGCTCTCAGTCCGCATATGAGCTTACGCTTCGACTGAAACCGGATGCTCCGGCCGGATATATCAATGACCAACTCATTCTTGTCACGAACGATCCGCGGGCTTCACAAATTCCGATGGATGTCGAGGGCCGTGTTGTAGCTGAGGTAAGTGTAAGCCCACAACTTCTAGCCTTGGGAAATGTTGTACCGGGTGGCACCGTTACAAAAAATATAGTTGTGCGAGCTAATAGACCGTTTTGTGTCACCGGCATTGTGTGCAATGACGGCTGCCTGAGCTGCCCAGCAAAAGAAACACCAGCGAAGGTGCATATTTTACCCGTTACTTTTCAGGCTGGAGATGTTGGTGGCCGCATTGAGCGGGAGCTGACAATTACGACTGACTTGGGCGATGGTGCGGTTCCTGTTGTTACCGTTCAGGCGTTGGTCGATGGTGCCCCTGCCGATGGCGCATCAGCCCGTCGTACGCCTTCTCCCGAGCAGTCGGTAAGTCTCCGTTAGGTTTTAGTCCTCACCGGTCCTCTAGGGCTAAATATTGTCGAGGTGATGGACCAATATATTTTGCAACCGGGCGGATTAACCGATTGTCACTCATTTGCTCAATAATGTGTGATGTCCATCCACTCATTCGTGCAACGACAAACAGTGGTGTGAAAAGATTGATAGGAAGCCCAAGGGCGTGGTAGATCCTGGCTGCAGGCCAGTCGAGGTTTGGTTTGAGACGTTTTTGTTCAAGCAGCACTGACTCGACTTTGTGCGCGAGTTTTTCTAGCTTGCGGTACGGTTCGAACGAAGGACTGCTGTCATCCAGCTGATGTCCTGCTTCTCGCAAAAGAATTGCCCGAATATCACCAGATTTATATATTCTGTGTCCAAATCCCATGATGACATCTTTGTTTTCAAGTTGTCGGGCAACCCAAGGTTCGACGTTCTCTGGTGTGCCTATATCCATAAGTTGTTCAAGGACTTTTTCATTTGCACCGCCATGAAGTGGGCCTTTAAGTGCGCCGATAGCAGTAGTGATTGCTGAGTGCATATCAGAACCTGTAGACGTCACGGTCCGGGCTGCAAATGTCGAGGCATTGAATTCATGCTCGGCATACAAAATGAGTGTTTTGGTGAACACACTTGCAGCATTTTTAGAAATCTGCGTGTGACACAGTTTTTCGAGAAGGGCAGTTGCAAGAGGTTTTTTGGGCCAGGGGGTAGGCCGCCTGCCAGAAATACAATCAATCCATGAGGCCAATAAAGCGGGAACGTGTCCGAGAAGTTGTTCAGCTTTCAATCGCTCTTGGGAAAGGTCTCGATTATGAGGCATTTCCTCAGGTCCATTATCACATTCAAGTTGGCCAAGAATGCTTACGCCAGTGCGAAGCACATCCATGATTGAACATTGGGGAGAAGTTTTGGCAAGTCGCTCGAAGCACCACAGGACTGTTTCAGGCAAAGACTGTGCATGCGTATAGAGACGCATTGCGAACTCTCGAAGTTGATTCTTGGTGGGAAGATCACCCCACAGGAGAAGGTATGCGACTTCTTCAAAGCTACATTCCAAGAGATCTGTTATCGCGTACCCTCGGTATCGAAGGATTCTATCGAGTGAACAGATGCTGGTGTGGCCCGCTGTGACACCAGCGAGTCCATTTCTAGAATCTTTGCTATGAGGCGATGGGTCAGGCATGGGAAAAAGTTGAAGTGTGTGAACTATTGATAGTGCTACTTTTTGGAAAATCGATGGGGGTAGTGGATCAAATGGACAATTTGCGTCAGGTGTTTTTATTGTTTTCCTATGAAGGGTCGTAGTCTAGCAATTCGTAGAGTTCTTCACGTGTCTGCATTAAGTCAAGAAGAGTTTCTTGACTTCCTTCATCTCCAAGAACTTCGAGCCCAACTTCAATCGCTTTCATCGCCAGCCGAAGAAGTGTGACCGGGTAGAGTACTGCTGCAAAACCCATAGCCCCAAGTGTCTCACGAGATAAAAGCGGACCTTGCCCAAACTCAGTCATATTGGCAAGTCCCATTGATTGAAGTTCTTGTAGAAGTGCTCCTGCTTCCGAAAATTCATCTTGGCTTTGAAGGGCCTCAGGGAAAATCCAATCAGCCCCAGCGTTGTGGTATGCCTCTATACGAGAAAGGCAGTCTTTTATCGACCCGACACCTCGGACGTCAGTTCGAGCAATAATGACGGTGTTGTCACTTTGCCTGCCTTCGCAGGCAGCATGGATTTTTTCAGCCATTTCACTTTCTGAAATAACTTGTTTGCCATCGAGATGCCCGCATCGCCTTTCAAGTACCTGGTCTTCAATCTGGATCGCCGCTGCTCCAGCAGCTTCGAGGTGGCAAATGTTTTTTTCTATGGCAACTGTATCACCATAGCCGGTGTCAGCGTCAACGATGACGGGCAGGCACACGTTTTGTGTAAGTCGAAACGTTTGACGCTCGAGCTCTTCGAACGGAATAAGCCCGACGTCAGGAATTCCAAGTAGCCCGGCCGAGAGTGCTGC
>JABHNP010000130.1 GCA_018694455.1 Planctomycetaceae bacterium
AATCGCCTGCGAAGCAGCAGGTCTTCCCGTAATACGAGGTCGTAAAAGTATCTCTCTTGAGAGACAAGTGCGAATTTCAGCAGGAGCTCTCGTCGTCATGGGTGTTCTTATAGCATTATTTACTGAAGGCTACGGAATACAAATGGCTGGTCTGTTCCTGGCTGGATTCATCGGAGCAGGTCTCGTTTTTGCCGGTATTACTGACACGTGCGGTATGGCAATGATCATTGCAAAAATGCCATGGAACCAATCTCGGCCTTCCAAAACCTCGTGTAGAGCCAAGGGACTTCTTGTGGCATTCTTAGTGGGGACAGTCGGTCCTCTCCTTGCTGCCACACACACAAAGGATTCGCTTACTGACATTCAGCACAAGATAATGAACCAGAGCGCAATTCTTATAGATGTCCGAGAACCGAAAGAATGGTCCAGTGGTCATCTTGCTCTTGCTCAATCATTGCCCCTCAGTGAACTTCGAACCACTACAGACAACAAATTAAACGACTGTCTTCCTGATAATAAAATTATCTACTGCCATTGTTTATCTGGCGGCCGGTGTCTTGAGGCATCCCGCATCCTAACCTCTTATGGCTATGACGCACGTGCCTTACAACCAAGCTATTCAGAACTTATAGATGCTGGATTTACTCAAGCCACCAGAAAATAAAACTGCACCGCGGATGACACCTAACGAAAACGGCGTCACTGGTCATTGAGGGCCTTGCATAACGACGACGTATCGTATCAGAGATTTGGATGAATAGGCTTGGTCTTTTTACAATCTGCTTTTCCGACCTCCGGGAAAGAAATGTCGCCATCGTATGAAATCACCACAAACTTCATTTCTATTAATTGAAGGAATGCTTTTCTTTCTTCTATCGACCGGGCTTTTTGCAGTGTAACGGGAACTCTTGTTACCATCACGCCCCAATCTAGTGATGCCCCACCACCCTTAATCATAGTCGCATAAAAAAATCTCTTGTCATTCTGTTTCCACCCAAATTTTTTTTCAACGGCGTTGTGCGCAACCTGAGGAACACCTACTTTCCTCGCAATATTCGAATAGAAGGAGTCCGGATCTTGATACTCCTCGTAAGGCTTCACTCCTTGAATATCCATTTTGTAAATACGCTCGAAGAACTCCACCTTAGTTGGATCCTGGTCGAGCCTATCTGCAAAAGTAGTTGAAAGAAGAACGCAACAGAATAGAGCTGTATAAATTTTCTTCATAATGAATCTTCGTATCAAAACAATGTGTAAAGCCGACGCCAAAGCGTACCCCGGGTGTACACTTGACTGCACCATTCAAATAATCACAGTAACAAAAAATCTATTCTCACCCGAAACACAGTGTGTATTCCTACAGTGCCCTCTAGTTTCATATACTAAAACAACAATTTGATAATGTCTCATGGACAGCCACATGCGCGAGCGAGAACTATCTATATATTACGCGATTGGAATCCTTGTCACACTAATCGCATTACCTGAAAAACTTTTCCTTACCACAGCAAATGCGGCCCCTCCTATTCTTCGGGTTGGCATGGAGCTCTCGTATCCGCCATTCGAAATGACAGATACCGCAGGTGAGCCAGAAGGCATAAGCGTAGAACTAGCAAAATCACTTGGCAAATCACTCGGGCGTCCAATTCTCATTGAAAACATCGCGTTCGATGGCCTGATTCCTGCACTTCGAACCGGTACGATTGATTGCATTATCTCATCCATGACATCAACTCCAGAGCGGGCCAAAGCAATCGCCTTCTCAAACCCATACTTGAAAACTGGGCTCACCCTTCTCGTCGGAAGAGATTCACCGATCCTTTCACCCGACGACATCACAAAACCAGATGTTCGTATTGCTGTCAAATTGGGAACATCTGCTCACAAATACGCGGCCCAACAACTTAACAAAGCCGACATATTTGTCTTAGACATGGAATCGGCTGCTGTACTTGAAGTCATGCAAGGCAAAGTAGACGCCTTCATTTACGACTCACTATCTGTTTACCGACACCACCGTCGCCATCCAAAGACAACTCGAGCCATTCTTAATCCATTCCGTCAGGAAACCTGGGCCATTGGACTACGAAAACAGGACATGACACTGCTTCAGGCAATCAACAAATTCCTACACGAATTTAAAGATACAGGTGGCTTCGAAAAACTTGGAGAACAGTTTTTATCTGAAGAAAAGGCTTATTTTAAAGCCAATAACATTCCATTTTATTTCTGAATGCAAGCTCGTGGTCTGTTCTGTATCCGCTACTGGGTGACAAAAGTAAAAACAAGGATTCCGATAGTTCGGAAAAAGGGACTCCTTGCTGCCTTTTGCTTCATCACAGGGACGGCGAAGAGGCCCGCAACAGAATTAAGGCTCTATATTTCCAGCCGAACGCTCTATGCTATAAGCATGTCCCGATCTTTCGCTCACCTCATTGTTGCAGTGGCTGTCACCAGCCTGCTCGTACTTGCCTGTTTCCAGGTACCTGGTGATTGGAACTGGTCTGGCGTCTGGGAATATCGACAGAAATTTATCTACGGTTGGCTTGTGACCCTCGGGCTGAGTCTCGCAGCCTTAGTACTCAGTGTTGCAATTGGACTTGTGATCGCGCTGTTTCTCGGTGCTCGAAACCCTCTTATCGAGGCAACCGGAAGAATCTATGTTGAAATCATTCGCGGAACACCACTTCTCGTTCAGTTACTCCTTGGTTTTTATGTCATAGCCAATGCCGTTGGTCTCGAAAATCGTTTCGTGGTGGGCACCTTGGTGCTTGCTGCTTTCAGCGGAGCCTACATGGCCGAGATTTTTCGAGGTGGACTCAACGCCATACCTAAGACACAGCGTGACTCAGCTCGTGCAATTGGGCTGACACAATGGCAGTCATTTCGGCTTGTTATTTTGCCTCAGGCCGTGCGCCTTGTCTTGCCAGCTATCGCAGGTCAACTCGTATCTCTTATCAAAGATTCTTCACTGCTGTCCGTCATTGCCATTTCTGAACTAACCCTCAATGCTCGGGAAGTTAATTCTTTCACGTATTCAACCCTTGAAAGTTATGTACCTCTTGCGATTGGCTATTTAATGCTCACCCTACCGCTGTCGGCCACCGCCCGATGGCTTGAGGCTTCGTTCCGATACGAAAGATGACTACTAGCAAGGCAATCCCATGCGTTTAACCATAAAAGATCTCACTCAGACGTTTGGTACAACACGTGTTCTTGATAACCTGTCACTCGAAACTGGTTCAGTCCACGCACTAGTCCTCGTCGGTCCGTCGGGCGGTGGTAAGTCGACTCTGCTTCGAATACTTGCTGGCCTCGACACACCAACCAGCGGGACAGTAACATTCGATGACACTGTTTTACAGCCAGACGAAGCGAGCCTCCGCCTCTACCGACGCACGGTTGGCACAGTCTTTCAATCGTACAACCTCTTCCCCCACTTGTCGGCTCGTGAAAACTTAATCCTGCCTCTTGTGCACGTGCATGGATTAAATCGTGAAGAAGCTATTTCAAGAGTTGAAGAACCATTGAGACGATTTCATCTTTATGAACACGCCAGCAAACGACCAGCCGAACTTTCTGGTGGACAGAACCAGCGCATTGCCATTCTTCGCGCAATGGTTGTAAAACCGAAGAGGCTTTTCCTAGACGAACCCACTTCAGCCCTCGATCCTGAGATGACCGCTGAGGTACTGGATATGATTGAATCGCTTAAAGAATCGGGGACTGACTTTGTTTTAGTTACACACGCAATGAACTTTGCCCGGCGGGTTGCTGATGAAATTGCCTTCATAGGTGATGGTACAGCGTTGGCTCACGGCCCAGCCAACATTGTGTTTGAGGATACTGAAAACTCTCGTGTAGCTACTTTTTTTGATCAAGTTTTACGGTAGGTTCCATGCAATCAAATGATGAGAAAGCTCCGGCAGTCGAGACAAGAATCAATTCAGGAATATCATTCAGCCAACAGGTATTTCTTGGTGCTCTCGTAGCAGACAGTATCGCAATGCCAGTTCATTGGTACTACAACCAATCGGCAATCGAGAGAGATTTTGGAATAATTGATGCTTATCAGTCACCGAAAAAGACACACCCTGACAGTATTCTCTGGCGATCTGAGTACAAGCCACTCAATGCCAACGGTGATATTCTGCGAGAGCAGTCACAGTATTGGGGAAGACGCGGCGTGCACTATCACCAATTCCTAGAGGCCGGGCAAAACACTCTCAATTCACTTCTCTCAATTGAGCTTTTTGAAATGGTTCGGAAGTCAGGCCATTACGACCCCACGCGATGGCTGGATCACTACATCAACTTCATGCTGACCCCAGGAAAGCATAACGATACGTATGTCGAAGAGTATCACCGACATTTTTTCACAAATTATTCAACAGGTCGAAAGCCAATGAATTGTGGAGTCCGAGACATTCACATTGGCGGTCTTGCTCCTGTGCCTGCACTTATAGCCGCACTTGGGCCGAGACATCCCGACATTCGTGAAATCGTACAAACACACGTTGCGCTGACTCACAAAGATAACGATGTGCTTGCTGCGGCTGATGCGACCGTGCGTATTCTTGCTGCTGTTAGCCTCGGTGCTCATTTGCAAGAGGCTATTCTCGACGAAGCATCGCAATGGATATCACGAGCAAAAATCAATCGTTGGACAGAATGTGCTGATAGGGTTGTTGTAGGCGGCATGCTTTCATCTGCGTGCTACATCCCCGACGCATTTCCTGCTGCACTTTATTTGTCGTATAGACACGCCGATAAGCCAGCTACTGGAATCTGCTCGAATGCACAGTGTGGTGGTGACTCTTGCCACCGGGGCAGCGTCATTGGCTCGTTGCTCGCAGCGTCCTCGCCGTTGCCTGAAATCCTCATTGATCGCCTTGTGGCTGCACCACGGATTATCAACAATTAACCATCAATAGAAAACAGTACTTCATGAATCAAACAACTCCCGAGACACCTGGCGCCGCTCTCTACGAAACCTCCGAGATCGTGTCTCAGTACATGAGTTTCCATTACGGGCCTGATATTTTCAGAATTCGAAATTTCCCAACTGCATGTATCGAATTTTTGAAATCTGCTCTGTCTTTCAAAGACAATGACCGCTGCCTTGATGTTGGGTGCGCGGTAGGAAGATCCTCGTTTGAGCTAGCGAAGCACTTCACGCATGTCGACGCCGTTGACTACTCATCAGGATTTATCGATGCGGCAAAGGCACTGCAACAGAATGGAGTCGCTCGTTATACAGTACCGACTGAGGGAAAGCTAACACTTGATTGCCAACTATCACTTAAAAGCCTAGTGAGCATCGATATTGCAAATCGCGTCAACTTTCACACCGGCGATGCATGCGACCTCCCAGAAAGCATGTGTGACTACGACCTTGTTTTTGCTGGCAATTTAATCGACCGCCTCTACCAGCCAAAACTGTTTCTTGATTCAATGGCTCATCGCATTCGTGATGGAGGTTGGCTCGTGATTACATCGCCATACACCTGGCTCGAAGAGTACACCCCAACTCATCATTGGCTTGGAGGCTACACAGATAAAAATGGCGACCCAATTGATACCATGACGGGGCTAGCCCAAGCCCTTCATCCAGAATTCAAACTACACTGCCGCGAAGACATTCCTTTTGTTATTCGCGAAACTGCCCGTAAACATCAACATACCATAGCGGAACTCACAGCATGGCAACGATCTGAATAGCCATACTGACTTTATCACCGTGCCCACCCGATAAATTTACTCACTGGAACCTCATGAGTCACGACCCCGTGAGCCCCATCATTTCTTCCATTTTTATGGATACTTCAAGGCAGTACTGTTACCACCAACTATGAAAGACTTACGAACACCTTTAGAAAGCAGCCTCATTCCACCAGTACCAAAAAATTCTGTAACCCAGTTCAGGATGCCGCCTGCTCCTCAATCACTCAAAGAGCAGGACCTGCGTACTGAATTCTCAATTGATACTGGCACTCATGCCGATGCAGTGCGTCCAAGCATTGTAATCAAGGACATTGAACCCACGAGAAAGCGATCTGACTCAACACTGTTGATCATTATTCTCTGCGCACTATCAATAGTTGCATGTGCACTCGGTGCAATCGTTTTCTTCTCTTGAGCAAATACTGCCTTACTGCAAAGCCTATTTAAAAAACAGACTCGAGCAGTTGCTCAAGCTCTAATGAGGAAAGCTGTACCGGATTACCTCTCATGCTATTCCCCCCTGAATGCTCAGCAACCCACGGAATGCGGCTCCTCTTCAGACCGAGCTCTGACAGGCGAGTTGGGGTCCCTGCGAAGCGACACAGTTCTACAACACGTTCGATGAGTTGCTGGGCACTATCCGGAGTAGACAGGCCTCCTCCGCCAAGCACATGATTAAGTTTGGCTAGATCATTTCCTGCAATCTTCTGATTTACACGAAGCGCAACAGGTAATAATGTAGCACAGGCCAAACCGTGTGAAGCGCCACATTCGACACCAATCGCTGCCGCCACGCCATGAGCCAAACCTAGGCCAGAATTACCAAGGGAAACACCTGAAATAAATGCTGCATGCACGAGTGACGATTGTGCAACTTTATCAAGAGGATTCTTTAGCAGGCGAGGCAGGGCAGTCATTGCATCCGGAAAAGCATCAAGTACTAGCGATCTCGGAACAGACCATCGAAACCGACATATAAACGATTCAATCAATTGAGTAAGGCAATCAATTCCAGACGCTGCGATTACACTACGACTGCAAGAGCCAATTAGGCTTGGGTCGAGAACTACTGCCCGCGGAACCATGAGTGTACTTCTCAAGCTTTTTTTAAACTTTCGCTTTTGACATGAAAGAACTGCGTTTCGTGTCGCCTCTGCTCCCGTCCCAGCTGTTGTAGGTACAGCTACAAATGGAAGGGGTTGAGTATCAATCGGAATGCCTCTGCCCGCACCCTCTAACCGATCGAGGATCATTTCCTCTGCAGACTCTTCCGTATCTGGCTCAATATTTGTTGCCAAGGCAGCCAGTGCTTTGCCGAAGTCAATAGTTGCTCCACCACCCACAGCAACGACAACTACATTTTCACGATCAGATGGCAAACCTCGTACTGCCTTCGCTAGCTGCTGTACTGTTGGCTCGCCATCCGAATGAGCAACTTCTTGAAAATCTAGTCCGTGCTGACGAAAACCATCAAACAAAATTTCTTTGCCACCACATGTGGTGAAACTGTGCTTTCCAATAACTAACCAAATTCGATTGCCAAAAACAGTTGCGATATCCCCCACCTCTGCAATGCGGCCAAATCCAAATCGAACAATCGGCGGAATAGTAAGCTCATAAGATCTACGACCACCTCCAGAATCCTGATGCAGTGTCTTCATTACAAAAAGCTTTCGGATTGCAGCGTTGTTTGATGATTTCTAGTGCTTACCGCTCGAACATGGCATACTCTACATGGAAAATGTATCCTGCCCTGCAGTCTTTGATTTTTTCCACATTGCTTTCCTGATCTAGCCCAATGTCACAAAACGATCTTCCTAACGAATTAGCTATAACTCCCGTACAAAGGCCAATCCAAGGGCGAGTCCGTGTACCCGGATCAAAGAGTATCACCAATCGGGCTGTGATCTGTGCCGCACTCGCAAACGGCACGAGTCATATTACCGGGGCACTCGACAGTGATGATACTCGAATCATGATCAATGGACTTCAAAAGCTTGGTTTTGATATCAACGTAGACTGGAAACGACACGTCATCACTGTCCGTGGAGCCGGCGGTTGCATTCCGGCCGCTCAGGCTTCTATTGACTGTCAGGCAAGCGGAACCACGATGCGGTTCCTTACTGCTTTGGTGGGTCTCGGGCATGGCCAGTATGTTCTTGATGGAACAACACGAATGCGGCAACGACCGATCGGCGACCTCCTTGACGCACTCCGAACTCTGGGCATTGATGCCGAAGCAGGGAGCCCAGGTGAGTGTCCTCCTGTTACTGTCCATAGCAGTGGCATCAAAAAATCTGAGACCCGTATCCAGGGTAATACAAGTAGCCAATTTGCAAGCGGACTTGCCATAGTTGCACCCTGCATGCCAGGCGGACTTCTTCTTGAACTCACGGGAACACTCGTTTCAACTCCCTATCTAGAAATGACCCGCAATATTATTGAATCTTTTGGTGGTACATGTGAGGCCCGAGAGAACAACCTGTGGCACATTCTGCCTACTGGATATGCTGCACGAGATTTCGAGGTTGAGCCAGACGCATCTGCAGCCAGTTATTTTGCTGCAGCTGCTGCAATAACTGGTGGAACAGTGACTCTCGATGGGCTGTGTCACACAAGCATACAAGGAGACATCAATTTCTGTGAGGTACTGGAACAGATGGGCTGTGTTGTCACATGGTCAAGTGACGCTTCCTCTAATCCATCCGTCACGATAGAAGGTAGACCTTTGCAGGGAATTGATATCGATATGAATGCGATTAGTGATACGGTCATGACTCTCGCCGTTGTTGCACTGTTTGCCAAGGGGCCAACTATCATCCGTAACGTGGAACACATACGAGACAAAGAAACTGATCGTATTCGTGACCTTGCTTGTGAACTTCGACGACTTGGTGCCGGCGTTCAAGAACATCCTGATGGGTTAACAATACACCCGGCACCGCTACAACCTGCAAGAATTGAAACCTATGATGACCACCGAATGGCAATGAGCCTGTCACTTGTCGGGCTTCGGTCAGAAGGAGTATGCATAACCAACCCAGCGTGCGTCGGGAAAACTTTCCCTAGTTACTGGACAGTATTCGAAAACATTGCGAAGCATAGCCGGAATTAGAAACCAGACGCTGAATTACCGCGCAAGAAAATATTTCTTAGACAACCTTGTGCGTCGTGTCTTCTTCAAGAGACTGTTCACACTTAAGTGAATCACTGATCGATTCGGCAGCAAGATCTAACAACGTTTCGATACGATCTTCCTGCAAATGTTCTATCACACGTGTTGCTCCCACATCTTCAAGAGCTACATCCGTTGCGCGGAAACCACCCCCGCAGTGCTGGCAGTAAACACGCTGACCGAGCAACCGAACACCGATTCGAAGCATTCTACCGCAAACAGGACAGCCTTGGTGATAATAAACAGAGTCACTCATCGCTCAACCTCCTGGGTTCTTTCCAGTTGACCGAACACCATTATCCGCAATACCAACAGCAAACTTTCCTACCTACTTTTAATTTAGAAACACTTTTTCAAAACAAATGGAACCGTACACGATCTATTCAATCGGCACCTGTCCAACACACTGAAAGCCCGCTTCGTAAACTCCGCCCCGCTCAATATGCAAAGAGTATAAAAACTTTTTTTGGGTTTTTTCAACTCCAAAATCACCGGAAAGCAAAATTCACACTACTTTCCACAAAACACCCTCTAAAATATCCCCTGATGCATAATTGGTATACACAACTAGCAAAATAGGCACCATCCACGACCATCGCGTTCCTTGCCCTAAAACTTCACGAGGCACACACCAGGCTTCAAACCTTCTTCGCCACTATGCAAGGAGCCACTATGCCGTTTTTGAAAAGTAAAACAGAGAGTTAGACCTATGAATCGTCCGCTAATGACGACACTCATTTTGCTTTGCGCGAGTATTGCAAATGGCTGGTTATTCATCAGTAAGATTTTACCAACAATTGTTTCTGACAAACCACCAGGTTATCAATCAAAGTACGCCTCGCCTGAGCATACAAAAACCGTTGCTTGGTTCATTAAGCTCAATGGCACAACAGTGGGGTCAGCGGTGAGCACCGTCGAACCGACTCCTTTCAGTACCGCGACCGTCTGGTCAAACCTTCAACTCAACTCGCTGCCATTAAGTGATCTATTGCCACCATGGGTACGTACTTTACTAAAAGTGGACAGGGCAACTCTACACACCACGATAGAGCTCGACGTATGGGGCCGTATGAAAATCGATAGCCGTGGAGAACTACGAGAGTTTGATTCCGTTGTCAAGATTCCTGGCATACAGCAAGACGTGTTTTTACATGGGGACATTGACGCTGAAAAACAGGTGACAGTGTCACTTCAATCTGGTGATTTGCAATACGAAACAAAACGTTACATTCCAAACAATTTCTCTATTCGGGACGAACTTTCACCTCAGGCAAACATGCCCGGGATTTCCCAAGGACAACGCTGGATAGTTCCTATTTACAACCCTCTTCGCCCAAGCAAACAACCAATAGAGCTCGTCTACGCACATGTTTCCGGCCAGGAAACACTTCGTTTTGACAGTCAATTGATTACTACAAACATCGTCAATTATCGTGCTACTCCCGACGAACACCGACAGCCACGCAGCCGAATATGGGTCGGTCCTCACGGCCAGGTATTGCAACATGAGTCGATAATACTTGGCAAAAGATTACTTTTCCTACGGTCTAACGAGCGTATTGCATTATCACTCAAAAACCGACTGGACCAAGCACAAAAGTTATTCGCAAAAAAATAAATGAAAGCAACATAAAAACGTTGCAATAGAATTTACCAAGCAAATATC
Organism: Planctomycetaceae bacterium; assembly: GCA_018694455.1. Classification (GTDB taxonomy): domain Bacteria; phylum Planctomycetota; class Planctomycetia; order Pirellulales; family UBA1268; genus UBA1268. Next base: position 10,566 of record JABHNP010000130.1, read on the forward strand.
TCTTGACATCCTGACTGAAGAACCACGGCGACAATAATGATTCAATTTGAAAATGCTACCCGAAATTATGGTAAAAAAATTGCTGTGTCGGGTCTTAATCTTACCATTCCGTCGGGCGAATTATTTGCTCTCCTTGGGCCAAATGGAGCAGGTAAAACCACTACTATCAAAATGCTCGTTGGGTTGCTCCGACCCTCACACGGTGTTGTGCGTGTCTGCGGACATGATCTCGTTACAGAAACACGTTCTGCACACTCTCGTTTAGGATACGTACCTGACGAGCCCTACCTATACGACAAACTTACAGGCAACGAATTCTTGCGATTCATTGCGGGCATGTACCGCATACCGCAACACCTTATACAATCGCATATCGACCGTGAGATTTCACGCTTTGAGCTTCATGAATTCGCTGATGATCTTGCCGAGAATTACTCTCTTGGCATGAGACAACGGCTTATATTCGCCGCTGCTTTTTTACACGATCCTGACGTCCTCGTGCTCGACGAGCCCATGGTTGGTCTTGATCCTAGAAGCGTCCGGATCGTGAAAGATCTTCTTAAAAAGAAGACTGCTGAAGGATTGACTGTATTTATGTCAACTCACACGCTCGCCATGGCAGAAGAGATGGCTGATCGTATGGGCATAATGATTCAGGGGAAAATTCATTTCCTTGGAACGGTTTCAGAACTCCGTGAACAGGTAGACATTGAGACTACAAACCTTGAGGACCTTTACCTAAAAATCACATCAATTCCGACAACGGATCAAATCAATTCACCTGACAACAAATGACAACGAAGAAGCCGGCCACTGAAATGCAAAGCCAACTACTTGAGGTTTCACAAGAAAGTGCGCTCACACAGAAGCTTCGAAGAACAATCGCCTGGAACCTTGTTCGCTCAACAATTCATAAGTCTCGTTTCCGATTTGGACTTGTCCTCATCCTTAGCGTTTTTTTCTGGACGTCTGTCTTCTGCCTCTTCTATGAGTCTTTTGTTTTTATTGATTCTATGCATGCTGAAGTAATGTCATTGCTCTTCAATACATTCTTTTCGGCATTAATGGTGATGATGATCTTCTCAACAGGAATCTTAATGTACGGTGGACTGTATCGGTCAGAGGAGTCCAAGTTTCTTTTAACCTGCCCTTTGCGAGCAGAAGCAATTTATACCCACAAATTTATTGAAGCACTCTGGTTCTCCAGCTGGGGGTTCATTCTTCTCGGCAGTCCGATGCTTATTGCCTATGGCATGGTACGCGACGCACCTTGGAGTTTTTTTGCAATGCTCTTACCCTTTATGGTGGCATTTGTTTTTATTCCAGCGTCACTTGGCAGTATATTGTGCATGCTTGTTGTTGCAGGCCTACCTCGACTGCGACTGCATACCTTTTCAGTGTTCTTTGCAGCCGCAACCTTCACCGTTATATGGCTTGCCTGGTCAACTTTCGGCTCAACACAAAGCCAAGCTCTCACACCTGCATGGTTTGAAGAAACGCTATCACGCCTCGCGATGACTGAACAGGTTTTTCTACCAAGCTGGTGGCTCTCTTCAGGACTCCTCGATGCGGCACTTCGTAATGAATCTCGTGAACTTACTCGTCAGAGCACCTTCGAAGCACTCAAGTTTTTAGGATTAATCATTGCAAACGCAATGCTTTTGAGCCTCATGGCAAGCGGGGTTGCTCGGTGGACATATCGGAAAGGATACAGCAACCTTGAGGCTGAAATACCATGTAATAGACACAGGAAGATTTTCTGGCTCGATGAGCTACTCGCGCACGGCGGATCAATACATGGGAATCCAATTCGTCTCTTACTCGTCAAAGACCTGCAGGTTTTTCGTCGGGATGTTACTCAATGGTCCCAATTTGTAATTTTTTTCGGCCTGCTAGCTCTCTATTTTTATAACTTACAATCTTTTGACTATTCGAATGCATACGCGTCCCTTATTGGACACCTCAATTTAGCTGTTGTTGGTCTTATTCTCTCAACGTTCACAACACGTTTTGTGTTCCCATCTATTAGCCTTGAAGGTCGTCGTTTTTGGATTCTTGGGCTTCTTCCAATTCATCGTGATCAAATTATTTGGTCAAAATTTCTTTTTTCATTTGGTGGTGGTCTTATTCCTTGCCTCGGATTGATTGCTCTAAGCGACTCAATGCTGGGCTTGGAGCAGAAAACAATTTGTGTACACCTTGCCTGTTGCGTTGCTTTGTGTGGTGGACTCTCTGGTATAGCTGTTGGGATGGGAGCGTGCATGCCGGATTTCCGTGAAGCCTCACCTGCAAAAATTGCAGCTGGTTTCGGAGGAACCGTAAGCCTTGTCCTTAGCGCAATGTTCATTATTTTCGTGGTAATCACAGTTGGACTGACAAGCCATCTCAATCTTTTGCAAAATGCAGGAGAACGATTACCTGATTACCCAATACTCTGGCTGATTGGAGGCTCTGGTGGCGTTGCAGCGAGCCTCGTAATAATCACTGCAAGTGGCTTACTAGCCACTTTTGCACCGATATTTCTTGGCATTCGCGCGTTCCGACATCTAGAACCTTAAGATTTCAGTCTGTAACCCTAAAATGGTAGAGATATCTGCTCTCTGAGACGATCAACATTGTCTGGGAAAATAGTAGCGTTTTCTGGCCCTAGACACTGAATCGTCTATTGTTAAGAAGTATCGATTTGGTCTGTGCGGATAGACTGTCACTGCATATATATCGAAATATGATTCGTCCAAGACAACAATTTACGATGGTGGAGCAAAGCCAAAACCCGGCTGGAGCGGGGAGGGAGCGGATAGGTGCAGTCCAATATCTTAACACTCGACCTCTCATCTACGGACTCGGTGACTCACTCGATTTTGATCTTCCAAGCAAACTTGCAGATCGCCTAGCAAACCACGAACTGGATGTGGCACTCATCCCATCGATTGAGCTTTTCCAACGACTTGACTCTCCACGGCACGGATCACATCATCCTGACAATACGTGGGCTACCCGAACTGAAAGTAAATACCGGGTAGTTTCCAACGCATGCATAGCATGTCTTGGATCAGTTATGAGCGTCCGATTATTTTTTCGGACACGCCCTGAAAAAACAGCCCGTATTGCAGTGGACGAGGGATCAAGAACAAGTGTTGCGTTATGTAAAATCTTATTGGCCAAACGGTTTGGAGTTACACCTGAAATTGAGGTACTGCCGATTGGAAAAAATATTGAGTCAACAAGCGCTGATGCGGTACTTCTAATTGGTGACCGAGCAATAGGCCCCATCAGCGGTGGCTTTCAAACAGTTTGGGATCTCGGTGAAGAATGGCACCATTGGACGAATCTTCCATTTGTTTTTGCAGTCTGGGCCGCTCGTCCTTCGGTTGACTTGGGACCATTAGAAAAGCGACTCAACACGGCACGTGACTCAGGGCTAGCGAATCTAGCAACAATTGCTGCTATTGAAGCAGCAGCCCACGGACTTTCCGTAACTCAGTGTATGGATTATTTAAATGATAATCTTCATTACAATCTCGGTTACGATGAACAGCAGGGCTTACGACTCTTTCATGAATATTCCATGGAACTTGGTCTAGCGCCCTCAAATCGTAATTTCGATGCAGCATTTCAATATTAAAAATTTTCTTAGACCGGTGCCCAGTGACTGAAAACGATACATCAAAAATTCTTAATTCAGTTCTTGCTGGCCACCGTATAGAACGTACTGATGCGGTTCGTCTTCTGGAGTCCAACCGACTAGCATCCATTGGAAAAGCAGCACATGCTGTGACAACAAAACTTCACCCAGAGACATACAGAACGTACAATATCGACCGAAATATTAATTACACAAACATCTGCACAGCGGTATGTGATTTCTGCGCCTTCTTTCGAGGACCTAAAGCTCCTGATGGTTACGTTCTCGACAGAGAAGTTCTTCTCAAGAAAATAGAAGAAACCGTAGCTATCGGAGGAGATCAGATTCTTCTACAAGGTGGGATGCATCCTACATTACCACTGGAGTGGTACGAGGAACTTCTACGAGATATAAAGTCGCAATTCCCATCGGTTAATGTTCATGGATTTTCTCCCCCTGAAATTTTCCATCTTACAAAGGTGGCGAAGCGACCCCTTGAGGAAATTCTTGAACGTCTTGCTGCTGCAGGTCTTGGATCTCTTCCGGGTGGTGGTGGTGAGATCCTCGTAGACCGTGTTCGATCAGCAATGACTCGTGGTAAAGTCATGACAGATGATTGGCTAAACGTCCATCGGCAATGGCATGCTCTTGGCGGAAGAAGCACAGCAACAATGATGTTTGGCCATATCGAAACCCTGGCCGAAAGAATTGAGCATCTCGATCGTTTGCGAGAATTACAAGATGAAACCGGTGGGTTTACTGCTTTCATTTGTTGGTCATTTCAGCCCGACAACACTGAAATGGCCCACATCCCCGCATCTGGTTCTTTTGAATATCTCAAGACACAGGCTGTCGCTCGGCTGTACTTAGATAACATACCCAACATTCAGTCGAGTTGGGTTACGCAAGGCCGAGATATTGGCCAGCTTGCCCTTCTTTTTGGTGCGAATGATATGGGTAGTTTAATGCTCGAAGAAAACGTGGTGAGCGCTGCGGGAACGGTGCACCACCTCACTCTTGATCAGATGCGATCTGCGATTTCAGAACTCGGGTGGCAACCCAGACGTCGGAACGTTTTTTATGAACTTGTAGACGACAGAACCGATCAGGTGAAGGAATCACATATTCATACGACTGTGAATATTGACCTGCCTGTCTTAACCTCAGCATCGTAGACAAAGAGCCACTCGTATGCTGAACTCGAGCCAACAGCATCGATCATTTATTATTCGTACAAAGTGGTTACTACCAGTTTCATCTCGTCCTTTAGAGAATGCGTGGCTTCGTGTCGAAAGGGGTCTTGTGACGGGCTTCGGCACGTGGCCCCCCCGCTCACAGAACGGCCTGCGGGTCATTGACCAAGACAACACGATTATCACAACTGGCTTTATTAATGCGCACACTCACTTAGAGTTCTCATCATGCCAAGAACCTTTTAACACTGCAGGAGGCCTCCATGAGTGGATTCGTGACGTTGTTGCTTGGAAACGTCAACAAAGCACATCCTTTGTAGACTCCGCCCGAAACAATGCCGCCATCGTCTCAGGAATTCATGAATCAGCTGCTTGTGGAGTTGTTGCTCTCGGAGAGATCGCAACCACCAATACTTTTTATAATAAAATACCGAACCGCCCGCGTCTTCGGGTTTTTCGAGAATTCCTTGGCTTTGATTCGCCTGCCTCACATGCCGGGTTATCACGAGAGGCTACCTGCCTAGGGGACGCTCAACGGCTATCTCGCGCAGGTATAGCTGTAGGGCTCTCACCTCACGCTCCATATTCCACTCAATGGAACGTTGGCAAGACAGTAGCCAACGCCTCCAGAAAAAGCCTGAGACGTCGTGGCCTTCGACGTGGAAAAAATCGAACACTAACGCCTCTTGCCATGCATTTGGCCGAATCACAATTTGAAGCTGAATTCTTAACAACACAAACAGGCCACTTCAGGACACTTTTTGAAGACCTTGGAGTGTGGCCAGATAAAACACCGAATTTAGCTACAACTGCCGACTGGATTTCTCTATTGGCTACAAGTGATCGTGGCCTGATTATTCATGGAACACACCTTCACAACGATCAGGTAGCGCTATCACAACTTCAACTTCATCGCCAAAAACTCATTGCTGTTGTCTGTCCACGAACGACACTAGCCTTGTCCGGTAAACTTCCACCTATTTCAGAATTTAAAAAATCTGGGATACGCATTTGCCTTGGTACGGATGGACGTGGTTCCAATCCTGATCTTTCAATTCGTGCAGAGGCAGCGTGCCTCATTGAGTCGGGACTTGTCACACCACAAGAAGCACTTTCAATGATCAGCGTAAACGGCGCATGGGCTCTTGGCTTTGAGCACAGAACAGGGTGCATCGCTACTGGACGGCCTGCTGACTTTGTGATTCTTAAGCCGTCTGTGTCACCAAATACAGCAGACCAGGCAACAATGACGATATTTGATTCCATGACCAAAGTTGTCGCCACATTCCGTGGCGGCCGCCCCATCGCAGGCGATTTCCTCTAATCCGCTACAGCCTACAATTAGAAATATCGGTCTCAATAATAGCGGATGCTCCTATTGATTCAAGCTTTTCCATTATCTCATGGGTTTCATTTCTTCGGACCATCGCCCGAACAGAGCACCAACTTGTCTCTTCTAATGCGCTTACAGTTGGTGAATTAAACCCCGGAGTAATGTCTTCTGCCTCGGCCAACCGACTTCGTGGCACGTTGTATTCCAGCAACGTCCATGTTCGTGCTATGACAACTCCCTGAAGGCGACGAACTATACGATCAGCCATATTGGTATCGACCACAGCTTTATTTTGCACGAGCACGGTCTCGTAGCAACCAATTTCCTCAAGCACACGAAGACGATTGGCTGCTAGTGTGCTTCCCGTTTCGACGAGATCAACAACCGCATCAGCAACATCAAGGGACACCATAATTTCAACACTGCCAGAGAGTTCAACTAAATGCACTTCAACACCATGCTGAGCTAACCAATCACGAGTGATTTTAGGGAAACTCGTAGCAACTCTTCGGCCGTGTAAATCTTTAGGCGACACAATCTCTGCATTATCTGGCACACAGAGAGCCAATCTACAACTACCTACTCCAAGAGAAAGTCTTTCAATAAGATCAACCCCTCCCTCAGCAACAAGATCAGCACCGGTAATACCGAGATCGATAGCGCCTTCTGCTGTGAGGATCGGAATATCATCAGTTCTTAGAAAAACGATCTCAACTGGAACATCACGGCACCGGGCAAATAATGAACGAGACACACGGCGAAACGAGAGGCCTGCATCATGAAGTAAATCAGCGACCACTTCTGACAGTCGCCCTTTACTCGGAATGCCTATACGAAGCATTCGTTCTACACTTTCTGATCTAGATTTCTTCATACTGCCTCTACCTGCGTAAAATCCGACTTACAATTTTAGCCACACCACTGCTATTTCCTGGATGCCTTTTCATCAAGTCCTGAAACGCCAAAGCGTCCGGCCAACGTCGCCTCCACTTGTTTCAGCGTTACATCGCGACAGGCCAACAACACCATAGCATGATAAAAAAGATCTGCTGCCTCTGAGATCACTCGTTCATCGACTTCGTTAATAGCTGCCTCAACAAGCTCCCCTGCTTCTTCAGTAACTTTCGAACCAATTTTCACAACACCTGCAGCAAGAAGGTTACTTGTGTACGATCGCTCAGATTTCGATGCTTTACGACTTGTGATAATACCCTCAAGTTGCCCAAACACCTTCCCGATTGGATGGTCATCGAACTGGTTCGGACTGTTTGGTTCCATTACTACTGCTTCTCCAAAAGACACTTTTAACACATGCTACAATTCTTAACTGTACCATGTGATGTACCCCTAAGACACCGAAGCTTCAATGTCAGCGTCAATGCCTGAATTAGCAAGTGATTGCATAATCCTTACAGGCCCAACCGCATCAGGTAAAACTGCTTTAGGAATTCGTCTGGCGCGACGATTAAACGCCGACATCCTCAGTGCTGATTCAGTTGCAGTCTACCGGGGCTTGAATATTGGTTCGGCAAAACCAACTTTGCAAGAACAGGCTGAGTCGCCTCACCATCTCCTTGATCTTGTAGATCCTGCAACGCCTTTTACCGCATCAGATTGGCTTCTTGCAGCACGTAAAGTCATTCAGGATTGTCGCGATCGTGGTCGACGAATTCTCGTTGTCGGGGGTACTCCGCTGTATTTGCGATGTCTACGCGATGGCCTTGATGACTTTGCTCCAGTGAACCCGTCACTGCGACATAATTTGACTCATGAACTCAACAGACTTGGCCCCGAGGAACTCCACAACAAACTAGCCCAAAGCCGCCCAGATCTTGCCGCAACAATTCATCCTAATGACTCAAAACGCATCATTCGTGCTCTCGAAATCGCGGAAACTGCTGGGCCGGATCACAAGCGATCTTGGACCCTGGCAAACAATCAAGAAAAACGGCTCTTCCCATGCCCGATACTCGTCATTGATCACCCACGCATAATACTCAACAGTCGAATAAACCAGCGTGTCGAAGCGATGTTTGAGTCGGGCATTGTAGAGGAGACTGAGGCGGCTGAAAAACAATACGGTATCGGCACGACAGCAGCGCAAGCTGCTGGCTACAAAGAATCTCTTGCATATATCCGGGGGGAAATCAACAAACAGGAAGCCATCTCGAAAACCAAACAACGCACCCGTCAACTGGCAAAACGTCAACGCACTTGGTTTCGGAGTTTCTCTGACGCTGTCTGGCTATCTGCCTGATTATTTTGGTTTACGAATTGATCCGTTGGTCTTGCGCAAATTTCGTACCAGACAACTCCCTGTGCTAGCAAAGAAAGTGCTAGCACAGCATCTTGTGGTTGGGTGTGCCGCCAACCACAAAATCAAAAAAGTTCTTGTCTTGTCTTTCAGGAGTCATATCTTCACGCCTCAGGGTTCGAAGTTGTCACTCAAGGACGAGTGGCACGAACGCTCAAACGAGTTGCTCGAAGAAGGAACTTTCATGGCAGCCAAACCGGTAATCGGAATCAATATGGACTTTCGCTCCAGTTGCAAGGAGCACGCTTCACTTTCATTCATAGCAGCGGGCTATTATGAAAATATTATTCAATCAGGAGGCATACCTCTCGTCTTGCCTCCTCTTGAAGATGAAGACGATCTTGTAAGAGTACTCGACACTCTGGACGGGGTTGTTCTGATCGGTGGAGCAGATCTCGATCCCCAGCGAGATGGATATATGCCACACCCTGCAGTTCGCAACATGGACCACAGGCGTGAAGATATGACTCCTGAAAGACAAGACAAGAACTTTTTTGATTTTGTGGTTGG
>JABHNP010000404.1 GCA_018694455.1 Planctomycetaceae bacterium
CTATATTTGGAAATGGCCTGAAGCCAACGAAGTGGCTTTTGAAGAAACGCAACTGGTGACATCAGGACGTTGAATTTAGCACCATAAAGCGGTACAAGAATCCCGCCTATAAGCCCCATGTCGTGAAAACTTGGTAGCCAAAAGACTGCCGACTGGCTTCGAGTGATTTCGAAGGCCTGCATGATGCGAAGAGAATTATGTAACAAGTTTTCATGGCTGAGCATTACGCCCTTCGGGGTGCCAGTAGAACCACTCGTATATTGAAGGAAAGCAAGTGTGTCACCGTTTATATCAGGACGATTCCAGCGATTGGCCCATGATTGATTTAGTTCATCGTTCACTTGCCACACGAGATGCTCAAGGCTTGGTGCCGACGCTTTTATGGTATCGAAGCGGTCAAGAACATCTCGGGTAGTGAGCGCGACAGAGGCATTTGCGTCAGCCGCAATGGATTCAATTCGCTCTACAGACCGATTTTTTCGTGGAGGATATGCGGGAACTGCAATTGCACCCCCGTAGAGGCATCCCATGAACGCGGCAATGAAATCGAGACCTGAAGGATAGAGCAGCAACACCCGTTTGCCAGACATGCCACGGTCCATGAGCCAAGCACCGATAGTTCGTGCCTTTTGGTCAAGTTCGGCATACGTACTGTTGAGTTCTTCATTTTCACCGTCGACCAGGAACGTAAAGGCTCTGTCGTGCGGGCGATACTCCGCTCGTTGACGCAAAAGATCAACGATTGTTGGGGCTAATGAGCCTTCAGGTAAAGGAGTCGGATTCACGTCTAGAAGGCTCTCCTGACCAACTATCCCGGCAGGTTTTTTATGCCGAGTAGCAAGGCATCAGTTGTTGATAGATTTTGGCCCGTCGGGCCGTCATCCACCGCGGTGTGCTCCATGTTTCTCATGAAGATTTTGTGACGCATCCGGCATCACACGTGTTGATGTCCACTAAAGTTTCTTCAACACCGTTTGAACTCGGCAAAAACTGCCGTCCAACACCAAAGTATAGCGGGGTAGTTGGTGTAACCGATACTTTCGTCGCAACCATGCCAGAAAAAAGCTAATGATTAGCCTGTTTTAGCCCAAGTTCGGCCACTTGCCCGTTCGGCTCGTTGGGCGAAGCCGCCAAGTAGACCTCCGATAAGGTCCCAGCGGTCATGCCGTCGTACCTCAACGTCACCCTGTTCATTGACTCGGACGAGGCACGTGTCAGTCAGTCCAACTTGTTGGAGTTTTTCTGGTGAAACCTCATCAGGTTCGATCATGCTCATCAATGCGTGACCAGTCATTTCTATGAATTTCATAATCGTGTACCTTTGCAATTGTGTCGCATCATAAAGTTTGTCTTGGTCGTAGCTAATCAGTTTGTGTGTCTGTCCAGCATACTCAAGGTAGTGTGCCCAAGACTTCTTGGTCTGTGAATGGAAAACGTTCTCAGGGGCCAACGAACTATAGCTACAGTAGTCCTGACTTATTCCTATCAGGAGCTAAGTATAATATTACGATGAAGAGAACTCGCGTTCGATCTTTACAAAAGTATCAGGATCAATCGACTCTGCACGGATGTTTCTTTCAAGGTCAAACTTCTCATAAATCGTATCAATCTTTGCGACTACTTTAGGATTTTTCTTTCCACCAGCTAACGATATGAGAACGCCACGTAGTACTTTCCTACGATGGCAAAAGATATTACGGAGAAAGGTATGGAATCGTGGTAAGTCAAGGATTTGCGACCGTCGATCTTCTTCAAGGTTGAGGCGAACAATAGCTGAGTCGACCTTGGGTCGCGGCCAGAATGCAGCCGGCGGAAGGCTGCGGATTATTTCACTGCGGCATTGCGAGCCGATCCAGACTGAAAGTGCATTATAAGAATGATGACCAGCTGATGCAGTCATGCGTTCAGCCATTTCGTATTGAACGGTGACGGTTGCAGAAGCGAATGGCCTGCACAACATTAAATTTGAGATGACGGGCGTGGCAACACAATAGGGAAGGTTAGCCACGAGAAGAAATCTTCCCGTTTTGTCCATGGCGAGTCGTTCTTTCTCGGCGGCATCTAATGCACTAAGTACATCCGGTGATAATTTGTTCTTGCGTGCTAGAACATCGGTGTTTACAAGGCGAACGTTGTCCGCGTCTACAAGGCGGTCCTGAGCAAGGGTCGCGAGTCGACTGTCAATCTCGATCGTTACGACACGGAATGCTGCTCGAGCAAGCCGTTCCGTGAGTGCCGCAGTGCCGCTGCCAACCTCAAGAACAATATCGTCTGGCTGGATTTCAGCCGACCGCTCAAGGAGGTCGAGCAAATTTAAATCGACGAGAAAGTTCTGTCCTTTTTTGGTGTCGATTGCAAAGCCAACCTCTGAAAAAAGCTTTTTCAAGTATGCAGTGGTTTGTCGTGTAGCGGATGTACTAGCTACAGCCTCCTCCCCTTTGTCTCCCGAGGTGACTCGTTTAGGATTCCTCGGGGGTTTTCGTAGAGATTTTTTTTTGTGCGACGGCTTTGATGGTCGCTGGAACATTTTTTTCATGTGCGTGCTTCCATCCAGCGGCAGACGTATTTTGAAACGAGGTCGGTTTCTAGATTTACTGATCCTTCAAAGTTGAGTTCACCAAGAGTCGTCTGGGCAAGAGTATGTGGAATGAGGGCAACACTAAAAGATGAATCATCGACATCAACAACAGTAAGGCTAACCCCGTCCACAGCCACTGATCCTTTCGCTGCCATTTGGGTAAGTAAGGGTTTAGGGCATGCGAAACGACAGGTGACCCATTCTTGTTCTTGAATTCGATCTTTGAGAAGACCGAGTCCGTCTATATGGCCTGTTACGAGATGGCCATCAAGCCGGTCCTGAAGCGTCATTGATTTTTCGAGGTTCACTCGATCTTGGACTTTACGAGTTCCAAAATTGGTGCGCTGCAGTGTTTCAGGCCCAAGTTGGAATTCAAGGGTTTCACCATCGATGTGGATAACCGAAAGACAGCAGCCGTTTGTACAAATGCTGTCCCCAATACGCACTCCATGGGAAAGAGGGCCAGCGTGAACGGCGAGCCGTACCCCAGGTGGTTCCTGCGTGATGCTAGTAATTTTTCCCAGATGTTGCACGAGACCAGTAAACATTGAAGAAGCAGCCTTTGTGAAGCACTCGACTTGAGACACCTATTTTGTACCGTCGAAGACTTCGAGAAGATAGCCGGACATGCGCCAGACTTAGTATTGCGATGAGCGGAAGGAATATGTCGTAGCGGTCGTGCGACTTGATACGATTGTGGTGGCTGTGGCAGTAAGGCATTTGCCCATGCTCTCGACAGGTGTTATTTCAAGAAGTTCAACAGGCTCTTTTTAAGAAATAAGTGCGCTGACTTTTAGCGAGCATGCATTGTTTCGATCATGCCCTTGCGTGAGAGCCTGCGGTTGCCACAATACGACATCAGTTCTTGTTTTTGAAGAATTAGAAATTTGAATCCCGAGGAGTTTCCCAACTATGTCCACGATTGTTGACGTCCATGCCCGCCAGATTCTAGACAGTCGTGGGAATCCTACGGTTGAAGTTGATGTATGTCTTGCTGATGGAACATTTGGGCGAGCTGCAGTCCCCTCCGGCGCGAGTACCGGAGCTCATGAAGCTTGGGAGAAAAGAGATACAGACGATAGCGTGTACCTCGGCAAGGGCGTGCTTGGTGCGGTTGAAAATGTGAATAATCGAATTGCTGAAGAACTTGAGGGTTGTGATGCACTCGATCAGACCGGTATCGACATGCGGATGTTGGAGTTGGATGGAACTTCGAACAAAAAAACACTCGGTGCAAATGCGATTCTTGGGGTTTCATTAGCGACGGCTCATGCTGCTGCAGAGCACTGTGGTGTACCGCTGTATCGCTATCTTGGCGGCACTACAGCGAGACTGCTTCCTGCACCAATGATGAATATCATTAATGGTGGGGCTCATGCAGATAATCCCCTCGATGTGCAAGAGTTCATGGTGATGCCATTGGGTTTCGATACATTCGATCAGGCATTACGAGCTGGTGTCGAGACGTTTCATGCACTCAAAAAAGTATTGAGTGAGAAAGGCCTCGTGACTGCTGTTGGTGATGAAGGTGGCTTTGCACCGCAGATTGGGAGCTGTGCCGAAGCACTTGAAGTTATACTCACGGCTATTGGCAACGCCGGGTACCAGGCAGGCAGTCAGATTGCTATCGCTTTAGATGTTGCAGCGACAGAACTCTATGATGAGGCTGCTGGTACTTACTCCATTGAAGGGAAAGCATTGGACTCAGCCGGTATGGTAAATTTCTTAGCTGATTTGGCCGGGAAGTACCCAATTATGTCGATCGAAGATGGTTGCTCTGAAGATGATTGGGAGGGCTGGAAACTGATTAGTGATAAGATTGGTGAAAAAGTACAGCTCGTGGGAGATGATCTTTTCGTGACAAATTCAGAAAGGCTTGGCCGAGGTATCACGGAAGGCATTGCCAACAGCATTCTTGTGAAAGTGAACCAGATAGGCACTCTTACTGAGACCACTGCGGCAGTAATGCTGGCGCATCGCTCTGGATACACTTCAATCGCAAGTCATCGCAGTGGTGAGACGGAGGATGCCACAATTGCAGATCTAGCAGTAGGATTATCGACAGGGCAGATTAAAACTGGCTCTGCATCACGTAGTGATCGAGTTGCTAAGTATAATCAACTGTTAAGGATTCAGGAATCGCTTGGAGATGGAGCGTTGTACGCGGGTCGAGATGTACGAATTCGTTGGCCAGGCTTGTGCTAATGCTGGTCTTCTCGGTTCAATGGCTCTTGTGATGATAATCTTGCATCGTGCAGAAAAACGAATGCGTAATGAGATGATGGAGATCTGTGATGTCCCGCCCATCGGACTTTCGGCTGGCTGATAGCCCTTGGTTGTGGGGGCTACTATTCTCTTTGATGGCACTCGTTGGTTTGGGACTGATCCGGCCAAAGTTCGATTTTCGCCAAAGTCAAATCGAGAGTCGTTTTATCGGTCGCAGACAGTCGTCTATCGAGCGTTGGAGGCGGCAGGCGGGCCTTGAGGAGATCAATCTTGCTGATTCTGCTGTCGATCCGGCAGTGGGGAAGCCAGAGCGCATTGTCCCTCTTTGGACACTCGCCTCTACTGCAACAGTATCAGCCCTTGGCTGCGGCTGCATGCTGTACCGTGAATGGCAAAAAAAGAAAAATGTTTGAGACATTTTGTGCCGACGAAACAGCTTAAGTCCGACAGGGTAAAGCTATCCAGCTGCGGCTACTGGCCGAAGAGATGGAAAGCGGATTGTGATGGCAGTCCCCTTACCAATACTGCTTTCAACACGAATACGGCCTTTATGTGCCTCTAGAATTTCTCTGCAGGCAGCCAGGCCAAGTCCTGTACCACCTTTACCTGTTTCATCAGGTCCCGCCTTTGTGGAAAAATTAGCCTCAAACATTTTTTGCATCACTTCTCGAGACATGCCGCAGCCCGTATCGCGAACTACTAAGTTTACAGATTGTCTTGCCGGGGTAGTAGCGATGCGAAGTATAAGACGCCCGCCATCGGGCATTGCTTGTCGAGCGTTGACTAAAAGATTCAAGAGAACCTGTTGTAATTGACCAGGGTTGGCTAGGACTTTGGGAACTTCTGAAAATTCTCGCTCAACCTGTACTCGATACTTCATCATCTCACGCTCAAGTAAGACGAGCACTTCTTCGGTCAGAAAGACGAGATTCACAGGTTCCATACGGTTTGACGAACGGTGGCTGCGAGACATTGAGAGAACACTCGCCGTGATCTTGGCTGCACGTGTGCTGGCAGAAAGGATTCTATCAAGAGCTTTGTCACGGGTCTCTTTATCCGGATGACGTATTCCTAGTCGTGCGTAATTGAGAATCGTTGTCAAAGCGTTGTTGAATTCATGTGTTGTTGTTCCAAGGAGTTCTCCGAGAGTCGCCTGTTTGCGTGCCTCAAGCAGCTGTGCTTTGAGCGATTCAATCTCTGCCTCTGCTCGGGAGTAATCTGTAGCCAGCGAATCGATAGGGCCCCCTCTAGGAAAGGGTGTGTCAGGCGTGTGGCCAGCGAATTGCATGAATGCTCCGACGAATTGAAAGGGAGTCCAAACAGGATGTTTTCCGTACGAACAGTGTGGTTTTGGTGAAAACCCACGTCTTCTTGTGATCGACGGTCCCTCGGGGGCACTCCATCTGGATATTTGCGAACATTTTTCACTGCTTGACCGTTGAAGTCACTGTGAGTCGCTCAGGTTTATCCGTTCCGTATGAATGCTCTGAACGCTGTAGATTCTCCCATCCGAGGTTCCGGCAGGATATGCTGGTTTCATAGTTCAGGTTTACTGAATGGGCGGTTTAGGCGAACATATAATCCGACCTTTAGGAGTTGTCTTGAATGAAACGAAAAGCTTTTACACTCATTGAGTTATTGGTGGTCATTGCGATCATCGGACTTATGATCGGTTTGCTGCTTCCCGCAGTACAGAATTCCCGAGAGGCGGCTCGCCGCATCGCCTGCAAATCAAATTTCAAGCAACTTGGTATCGCTTTCAATATGTACCTCGATCGAGTCACCCGAGGAAAATTCCCGGTGGCGGCCCAGATGCCAAGTCTTGAACCAACATTCTATACAAGCGGTAGCCGTCCTCTTTATCCGACAATCGTGTCTCAACTCGGCCCTTATGTTGAGAACCAGAAGGGAGCGTTTCGGTGTGCATCAGATATCTCTTATTTTGTCCGTGATCCTTCGTCTCAGTTAGTCATCGATTCCCAGAATGCTTTGGCTTCGATACCAGATTCAGCAAAGCCAGCAGAGTACAAGGCGGGCAATATGGCTTTTGAGGGAACAAGTTATGAGTATCCACAGCGGCGGCTGACTACAACAGATCTTAATTCTAAATACAAGATACGAGGAAAGAGTCGGGTAGAAGCTCTCTCTTCACGACGTTCGGGAGACAATCTTGCATCGTCCAAACTTTGGATCCTTTACGAGTTTGCACCGTTCCATGGTGGAGGTGGATCGCTCTTTGGTAGTTCTGTGACGGAATATAATAATCCTGATGACGGGCAGAATTGGGATGTTCCTGATGGAGCACGTAATTTTCTGTATCTCGATGGTCACGTAGAGAATAAATAAGTCATGGCGAGTCCTACTCGAAAGAACAACTCTGGTAAGCCACGCGTGGTAAAGCGTTGGCTTGGTGGCGCATTAATTGCAGGAGTAGTCCTGCTGATTTGCAGCTATTTTTTTCTGCGACCCCGTGATTACTCAAATGATCCACGAGTTGTTGAAATTCGTGAAATTCAAGAGGAGGCGAGGACGCGTTATTTGTCTGGCGGAGGCCCTTCGACACAAGCTGAGGCAAGAGCTTTTGTTCAGTCCATGGAAAAAATTCGGAATAAAATGGACGGCCTGCCTGACGACGTGCGACGTGAAATGTATCGGGGTGGAGGAAATGTTTTCTATTCATCCATGCGTCAAAGGATTGATGACTATTTCAAAGCATCTCCGGCACAGCGGCAGCAGGTGCTCGATCAGCAGATTCGTCAATCAGATTTAATGAGTAAAGCGTTTTCGGAAGCCCGTGCGGCTCGCGAGGCTCAGGGACCTTCAACAAATAGTCAGCAAGGAAATGGTCAGAAAACCGAAGGTAAAACTGGGTCAGGGCAGGGCAGTGGCCGCTCTTCATGGGCGAGTCGGTCGCAAGGTGATCGAAATGAATGGTTTAAAAATCGAATCCTTGATAGGACAACGCCTGAGCAAAGGGCGAAATATGTTGAATACCGTCGGGCCGCGTCTGAACGCCGGGAGGAATTAGGTCTTCCTGCTGGCTGGCCATAAGTCGATAGGTTTCAGGAATCCAGAGAGATTCATTGTTGAAAAAATGGTTGACACATTAGGACTTCTTGCCGAAGCGATCCAATTAGCGCGCGAGTTGGGCTTCGATGTTCGAGAGGAGCCGCTTGGTGATACTGCAAGCGGTGAGGTTCGTATTGGTTCTGGCCGCCATATTCTGTTGAATGTTTCAGACCTTCCCTCAGATCAATTGAAACAACTTGCAGGGATTCTTGCCGGGGATGAACGGTGGAAGGATGTGCCAGTAAGTAGATTGCTGGAGCGAACACTGCAAAGTCGCTGATGGAGCAGGGATTTAATAGATGAGTGTTGTGCTACTAAGTGTGATCACTAAAGAGTTGCTTGCGAGCAATGAAGAGTTCTACATTCCTCGGAGTACGAAAGCGAATGCTGCCCCCAGTTGCTATTGCCTCTCGTAATTGATTCGCGCGAATGCCAATAGCAGGGACTCGGATACGATCTGCTTTTATCTGGCAGGACTGTTTTTCGCTCAGTAGTTCTTTAAGTTGAGGCTGCTGAGTGATCTGTTCAATGTCATCAATGCCGTATCGTTCGATTGCGAGTATCTTAATCATCGCGAGAATTCTCCCCGGCTCTTTCCATGTAGGGAGGCTTAGGAGGGCGTCTGGGCCAAGTATTAAAGAGAGGTTGTCGTTTGGGAATTGGTGGATGAGATTGTGTACTGTGTTGACTGTGTAGCTAATTCCACCTCGGCTGCACTCATGTGGAGAGACTTCAAATTTAGCGTGGCTCCCGACAGCGAGTTGCAGCATTTCAATTCGATCCTCAGGAGCAAGTAGAGTGCTGTCTTGTTTGTGCGGCGGGGTTGCGGCCGGCATAAATAGGACACGATCGAGTTGGGCCTGTTCGAGACAGCACTCAGCCACGATAAGGTGTCCAAAATGGATTGGATTAAAGCTGCCACCGAAGATTGCCAATTCTTTTGCCATCGCTGCCGCTTTTTTTGACCATTTCGTTACTATTTGTGGTAAGAGTCCTGCTGACTTCCACACCTTAGTTGTACCGTAAATATGCCCTCTGATTCCTCATCCCAACGCAAACTTTTTACGAATCACCCGATCTGGGAAGAAGACGACGTGCGGAATGGCGTCATCGCGACTGTGGTGCTGCCAGAGGGCGTTGAGAAGCCTTTGGATTATATCGTCCCGAATGAATTAGTTGTCGAAGTTGAGCCCGGCCGTCGGGTGCATGTGCCACTTGGTAAAAGCAATCGCCCTAGGTTGGCATACTGTGTTGCCGTTCGCCATGGTGAAATACCGCAGCATCCACTAAAGAGTGTGGTCGGTGTCGAAGATGAGAAGCCACTTCTCTCAGAGCGAATGCTTGAATTAACAGGCTGGATGGCAGACCGCTGGATGGCCCGTCGAGGTGACGTGCTTGAAGCCGTGCTACCTGCAGGAGTGCGTTTGCGACGTCGTGTGAAACGAGTGCCTGTTTTAGTAGTTACTGGAGAGCAGGGGAATCGTCGCCCGACAGTAAATCAGAAAAAGATTCTTGATGCGGCGATTCAGCCCACACCGTTGGATGTGCTTTTGAAAGAAACTGGTGTCTCTCGAAGTGTTGTAAATCGTTTGCTACGAACTGGGATGATTATTGAAAGTGGCTCGATTGAACGCGATTCCGAATCAGATTCTCCTGAATCAGATTCTGTAAAGCACAATGTTGGTGGCGATGAACTACCGGTGCTTTCAGTGGCTCAAGAAAAAGCTCTTCAAGCAATTCTTTATCCGTTACAACATGGTACGCACGAAACAATCGTACTCTTCGGCGTGACAGGCAGTGGCAAAACAGAGGTTTATCTTCAAGCAGTTACAGAAACTATCGCTCGGGGCCAGCAAGCGATTGTGCTTGTTCCGGAGATCAGCCTTACGCCGCAGACGTGCGACCGATTCCGCTCACGATTCGGTAAAGTAGCAGTTCTACACAGTCATCTTACTCCGGCCGAGCGGCACGATCATTGGCGAGAGATTGCTGCTGGTCGTGTGAGCGTAATTGTAGGTGCGAGAAGTGCAATTTTTGCCCCCGCACCGCGACTAGGTCTCATAGTCATTGATGAAGAGCATGAGAATACATTCAAGCAAGCAACCTCACCTCGTTACCATGCTCGTGACGTTGCTGAATGGATTGCGCAAAAAGAAGGAGTGCCACTTGTGCTGGGTTC
>JABHNP010000178.1 GCA_018694455.1 Planctomycetaceae bacterium
ACCGAACAAACGCCATGACATAATGCGTCTCCAGCGTACTCTTCGATACCTATCAGCGTCTGTAAAACTACGACAACGCGAGTTTCACCGCAATCCATGAAACAATGCGGAACCGATGCGAACCATCGTACTACCCTCTAGTATTGCGTCCTCAAAGTCGCCACTCATTCCCATAGATAATTCCGGAAGCCCGCCAGCGTCAGGAAATCTTTCAGTCAAGCCGTCACGCAATTCTCGGAGATATGCAAACTCCTGTCGCGGTTCTCGGCCTACCTCTGGATGACTTGCCATTCCCATGAGACCACGAATAGAGACACCAGGGAGTTCAAGAATCTGTGATGCACTATCCAGCAAGCGGTCCGGCAGTAATCCGCTTCGTAAGACGTCTTCTGACAGATTTACTTCTATCAAGCCCTCACATACCATCGACAACTCTGTTGCCGAACGACTAATTGCCTCTGCAATCCGAACGCTATCAATCGTATGAAAGAAGGGCTTGTACGGTGTCGTCTTTGCCACTTTGTTTCGCTGCAAATGACCAATCACATGCCACTGAACATCTACATCGTTAGCGGCAAATACCGCAGCTTTTTCCCAGAAGGCCTGCGGCCGACTTTCACCGAGATCATGACAGCCAGCATTATAGAGTGCCATCGTCCTTGCCATATCGACATATTTTGTGACGCCAACGATCTGTACGGAAGCTAATTCTCGTCCGGCTTTCGTACATGCTTCGGCCACTCGACCATGAACTCTTCTCCAGTTTTCGGTGCAAAGGGACTGCTCTTCAGTAGTCGGCTTGTAGCTGTTCTGTGTATTCATAGTCAATTAATACAGTACGCGATCTTCAACGACTTCAAGTGCCCGCTTAATAACACCATTTCCGGCAATGCGTCCAACTAGAAATTCTGATGACATATTGCACCCCAAAGCGGTGCGATTTCTCGCCTCGTCAAGTGAACGGTACACAAACCACTGATTCAGACTGGCCTGAACCCGAAAACTTACCGCCTCATCAGCACGGACGGTTTCTCGCGTGTCAGCGACAGTCAACTGCCGCCATGTACGCTGGTTGCTTTCGGGCTTCTCTTTGAGACGCTTGAGTCGCCCCGCATCAAAGTCAATCCAAAGGGGTGCGTACATTCTTCCCGCGTGAGAATTCTGCTGCAATTCAAGACGATGGTCTGACACGTTAAGACTCCCAGCGGTTGCACCCGATTCACGCCATTCACTAAGAGCCAATGGTATTGCTAGAAATCGTGGTTTAATATCACAGCCAAAAACCTCACGAGTTTCTTCACACGGCTCAAGATCAATGGCTGGTGATACAGAAAGTGTGCTTTGCAATTGCAACTGCTCAGCAAGAAGCTTTGAAGTATCACCAAACTTTAACCCAGGCACAATAACTGCTTCAGAAAGGAGCACGACCTTGTCTTTTGGCAAAAGCAGTATGGATCTCTCAAGACTCCACCCACCCTGAACATCTGCAGAGATTTCGAGATAGGTTGCATTTTCATTCACCTCCCACCATGTTCGCCTCCAGCCCCCACTCAGCGGCAAAATTTGACCGTTACAAAAAAGCCTGATGTCCCATGTGCCAGCAATAATTTGACGATCTCCTGCAACGATTTCGATGTAAGGAGCCTCCTCACGATACGATACGAGTATTCGCGTTGCTCCACGCTTCCAGCCACTCCGAAAAACTGCAGAACCTTGTGTGTGGTCAAACCTTGAGCAACTACAGAGCCCTTTTTCAGTCCACCGCGATCCCCCTGTTGTGTCTTTCCCCTCAGTCAACGCAAGTGCCGTCGCCGCAACTTTCTTTCGTCCACGTGATGCCGAATGCAGGAGTGCTGCCACCGAGTCTCGTGCCCCCAGGCCACGCTCCGTTACAGGCCGACCACTATTTCCGAGGAGTAAAATAGAAAACACAACTGCTTCATCTATTTTATGGTTTATTTCTTTCGCGAGGTTTTCGCCAACAGTCTCATTAATAATTTCTTGGCAGCGCACCCATCTATTCACTGCATCGAGAATCTCAGCCGATTGCTTTAATCCAACGCCACCTTCTTCACCAACTAGGCTTTTGACTTCAGCTTGGAGTTGGTTTCGTGCTACATTAAGAAGCCGCTGACAGCTATCAATATCACTAAAGAGCCCACCAAGAATAAAGATGAACGGCAACGCGGCGGAGCCTCCAGCAGCACACTCACTACTGCCCGTCTCGCCCAAACGTACAAGCTCTTCTGCCACTTGCCCAGCCGAAC
>JABHNP010000144.1 GCA_018694455.1 Planctomycetaceae bacterium
ACCGCTACCAGTCTGGCATTGATGTTCGAGAAGTCGGACAAGTGCTGGAAGTCGGTGATGGAATTGCTCGCGTCTGGGGCCTGTCTGGCGTCATGGCAGGCGAGATGGTCGAGTTCCCTGGTGGTGTCACAGGGCTAGCCTTTAATCTCGAAGAAAACTCTGTCGGTGTTATCATCCTCGGTGACTACCTAAAAGTTAATGAAGGTGATGAAGTACGCAGCACCGGAAAACTACTCAGCGTGCCAGTAGGCGACGCCGTTATTGGCCGCGTCCTCGACCCACTCGGTAATCCCCTTGATGGAAAAGGACCAATTGCTACCGACTTAGAGAGGCCCGTTGAAACGCTTGCGCCAGGCGTCGCTGATCGGCAACCCGTTCGCGAGCCTCTTCAAACAGGTATAAAAGCGATTGATGCAATGACCCCAATCGGTCGTGGACAACGAGAATTGATCATTGGTGACCGTAAAACAGGAAAAACGGCTATTGGTATTGATGCAATCATCAATCAGAAACACAGTGGCGTAAAATGTTTCTATGTTGCCGTCGGACAAAAAGACTCATCAGTCGCTGTAGCAATTGATGTTCTACGTAAGCACGGTGCCATGGATTACACCACGGTTATCGTTGCAGGAGCATCTGTAGCGGCACCTCTTCAATACATTGCTCCCTATTCTGGAACAGCAATGGCCGAACATTTCATGTACAACGGCGAACACGCCCTTATCGTTTACGATGATCTTTCAAAACAGGCAACCGCATACCGACAACTATCACTTCTTATGCGTCGCCCTCCAGGACGTGAAGCATATCCTGGCGACGTTTTCTACGCACACAGCCGACTTCTTGAAAGATCTGCAAAACTCTCAGACGAACATGGTGGCGGATCACTCACATCGCTACCGATCATCGAGACGCTCGAGGGCGAAGTGTCCGCCTACATTCCGACTAACGTAATCTCGATCACCGACGGCCAAATTTATCTCCAGCCCGATTTATTCTTTGCCGGCCAGCGACCAGCAATGAACGTAGGCATTTCTGTTTCTCGAGTTGGTGGGGCTGCCCAGACTAAAGCGATGAAGAAAGTTTCCGGAGGCCTCAGACTAGACCTTGCATCGTTCCGTGAATTAGAAGCCTTCGCTCAACTTGGAACAGACCTCGATGCAGCAACTCAGTCAAGACTTGACCGAGGCTACTGCATGGTTGAATTACTGAAGCAAGGACAGTACCAACCTTTGGACATTGTTGATCAAGTACTCAGCATCTATGCAGGAACACGCGGCCACCTTGATAATGTAAAACGCGATGAAGTCGCTGCTTGGGAAGCCGGATTTTTGACTTTCGTACGAGACCAGAACCCGGAAGTTCGTTCGAGACTCCAAGAGACAAAAACTCTTGACGATGAAACAGAACGTCTCATTGAGGCTGCAATCGCAGAATACAAACGTCAAATTGAAGGCTCGAAGAAACCTGAGCCCACTCTTGCTGGTACTACCTGAGAAAGAGAGGGATTCCTATGGCCAATGCTCGCGCTCTCGACCGAAGACGACGCTCTGTTCGTAATATTCGAAAAATAACACGGACAATGGAACTCATTGCCACTGCACGGTTCAAAAAAGCAATGGATCGTTCAGTTGCAGCACGCGACTACACTGAGCAGTTGGCAAAAATCTTGAAGAACATTGCTGCCGTTGGAGAAGACCTATCGCATCCATTGCTTAGGACCCGACCGACGCAACGTACCGCTGTTCTTGTCTTAACTGGGAACCGGGGCCTATGCGGGGGTTACAATTCCAACGCTGTAAAACAAGCGATGGGCCTACTCGGGCAGTGGTCGGGTGACGAGATGGAGACTCATGTGACGGTGTCTGGGAAACGCGGCATCAATGCCCTTAGGTTTCGCGGCATCACAATTGACGAAGAACACTTCAAATTTGAAGACAAACCGGCATTTAGTGAAGTAGCACCAATCGGCGAGTCTTACTTGAAATCGTACATCGACGGCGACATCGATCGCCTCGACGTTGTTTACACACGGTTTGTGAATATTGCGAAACAAGAAGCAGTTGCAGAAACACTGCTTCCGTTACAATCCCCGACAGACGAAGAGACTTTAGAGTCGCCCGCAGGTCATTTAGCTTCTGAAGAATATGACTTTTATCCGTCGGCAGAAAGTATTCTTGAGGAAATTCTTCCAGCAAGTTTTCAATCCAGATTATTCAAGTGTTTTCTGGACTCGGCCGTTAGCGAACAAGTGGCTCGAATGGTTGCAATGAAGGGCGCAACGGAAAACGCATCGGGAATAATCAAAGATCTTTCCCGGCGATACAACAGAGCCAGACAAACACAGATTACTGGCGAAATCATGGAAATTCTCGGCGGCGTTGAAGCCCTCAAGAAATAATGTATTCAAACCAAGAGCCGCAAGTACGGCATTCACTATTCACAACCTCTTAGTACTCCAAACCCGAAGGCTCCTTTCTTATGGCAACAGCAATCGCCTCCGACACAAAAAACGGCAAAGTCACACAAGTTATTGGGTCAACGTTTGACGTTGAGTTTCCTGAATCAAACCTGCCGGCGATCTACAATGCAGTCCGAATTAATGCTGATCACAAAGGCATCAAACTCGAGCTAGTAGGTGAAGTTCAGCAGCACCTCGGGGGAGGAAAAGTTCGTTGCGTTGCACTTGGCTCCACCGACGGACTCATCCGAGGACAAGAAGTCGTTGATACAGGTGCTCCAATTAGTGTGCCGGTTGGGCCCGCCACACTTGGCCGAGTTTTCAATTTGCTTGGGGAGCCTATTGATAACGCCGGTGAGGTTGATGCTGATGAACGATGGTCCATTCATCGTGACGCACCACCCGTCTCTGAATTATCAACAAAAACAGAGCTTTTCGAAACAGGCATTAAAGTTATTGACCTCCTCACGCCATTCGTACGGGGTGGTAAAGCAGGCTTGTTTGGAGGTGCAGGGCTCGGCAAAACCGTTATCTTAACTGAACTTATAGCAAGAATCGCGAGTGCTCATGGCGGCAATTCTGTTTTCGCCGGGGTAGGGGAGCGAACCCGTGAAGGGACGGATTTATGGCTCGAAATGCAGGAAGCCAAAATTGGCGACACTGGCCGAAGTGTCATTGAACAGACCTGCATGGTCTTTGGTCAAATGAATGAGCCGCCCGGCGCACGACTTCGAGTTGCACTCTCCGCACTTACCATGGCTGAGTATTTTCGAGATACGACTGGAACAGACACGCTCCTCTTCGTTGATAACATATTTCGTTTCTCCCAAGCAGGGAGCGAAGTAAGTGCTCTTCTCGGCAGAATGCCGAGTGCCGTGGGTTACCAGCCAACGCTTGCTACTGAGATGGGCGGTCTCCAAGAACGAATTACATCGACAGAAAAAGGGGCTATCACTTCAGTGCAGGCTGTCTACGTGCCTGCCGATGACCCGACAGATCCCGCGCCAGCAACCGCTTTCGGCAATCTTGATGCATTCATTTACCTCGAACGATCGATTTCTGAAAAAGGAATTTATCCAGCAGTAGATCCACTTGCCAGCTCAAGCCGAATTCTTGATCCGCAGTATGTTGGAGAACGACACTACAACGTGGCCCGTCGTGTTCAGACAACCTTGCAACGATACCGAGAACTCCAAGATATTATTGCAATTCTTGGAGTCGACGAACTCTCTGAAGAAGATAAACTCGTCGTTCATCGTGCACGACGAATGGAACGTTTCTTATCTCAACCGTTTCTTGTTGCTGAAGTTTTCACAGGGAAGCCGGGCGAGATCACGAGTCTCGAAGATACGATTCGATCCTTTGAAGAACTCGCTGACGGAAAGTGGGATCACCTTCCTGAGCAGGCCTTCATGTATGTCGGCCCGATCGAGCAGGCCGAGGAACAAGCAAAGAAAATGGAAGCAAAGGCTTAAAGAATTCCTTCATAAAGCATCATGTCAACTACATCATCTCAAAAACTTATTCGCTGCGTCATTGTCACCCCTGAACAAACGGTTTTAGATACAAAGGCAGCAGGAGTAGTACTGCCATTAGACGATGGAAGCCGGGGTATTGCTGCAGGGCATGCACCATTCATTGGTCGCCTTGGAGCTGGTGAAGTGAAACTACTTGGAGTTGCAGGAGGAAACGGAGGGGAAACAACTATTCGTACCTTCATCGCCGGTGGATTCACTGAAGTTGGCAACAACGAAGTAACCGTGATCACACAGCAAGCATCAGATTCCGGATCAATTGATCCAGTGGAAGCAAAAGTGGAACTTGAGCGACTACTTGCACAAAAAGCTGTCGGTGATGAGCAGATAAATGCACTTCTTAGTGCCGAATCAACCGCTCGTGCTAAACTCCGAGCCGCACAAAAGCCAAAGAAATAAACTAATTTGAGCAGTTCTCTTTGAGAAAAATCTTCTGGCTATATTTGATAGTCCACCTCAGAGGAAGTCGCTTCTCCACGCATTCGTAATTTTGGCTTTTCAAGACAAACGGTAGTCCTTGGTTCAATAGAACGAGTGATCCACACATTACTGCCAATCACTGAGTCGTGCCCGATGACCGTCACACCTCCGAGGACTGTTGCATTCGCGTAAATTACAACACGATCACCTATTGTGGGATGCCGTTTCGCACCCCGGACTAACTGTCCCTCAGCATCAGTCGGAAACGATACCGCTCCAAGTGTCACGCCTTGGTAAAGCTTTACGTGACTACCAATCTCACATGTTTCTCCGACGACCACACCAGTTCCATGGTCTATAAAAAAATGATCTCCAATGGTTGCGCCGGGATGAAGATCAATGCCGGTTCGAGAATGGGCCCATTCAGCCATCATTCTTGGAATCAGGGGCACAGCGAGTCTCTGTAACAAATGAGCAAGGCGATGAATGGTCACAGCCTCGAGCCCTGGATAACAAAAGATAATTTCATCAAGTGTACGCACTGCAGGATCACCGTCATAGGCTGCCTGAACGTCAGTGGCAAGAATTCGTCGGAGTTCTGGAATCTGCTCGAGAAATTCGACTGCTTTCGCCTGACCCAACGCCTCGAAATCAGCCTCATCCACACAATCTTGAACCGCATCCGGCAGGGTAGAGGTCCGACGACCTGCAGCCTCAGCAACCTGTGTCGCTGCAAGACTGTGCCGTAAAGCACGACCAATTTGTATAGTTAATTTATCGTGTAATCCATCAATGAGATCACCAACGTGGTACGTAACATTACCAAAATGAAGATTCTCTCTTCGGCGATATCCAGGATAGAGAATCTCCTTAAGATCCTCACATACTGTGATAATTGACTCATAATTTGGCAGCGGACAATGCCCAAGGTAATTTGTTGTTGGCACCTCCCGATAGGTGTCAACAATTCGCTGTGTCAGCTTTGGTAGCTGTTCTTTGAGCCGCAGATCCGTTGCCATAGTGTTTATCTAACGCGGTTGCTTGAACTACACGGTTGCCCCTTCGAGACATTCGACCCACACTAAGGTCAAAGTTGAATTGAACTTTTGGAACACATCACACCCGGGAAACAGGGCAAGTTCTGCGGGCATTATCGTTAGTGCTACAGTGTTTCGTTTGATGCTTCAATCGCGGCAGACAGCGTTAAGCCACCGTCATATAAGGCTCTTCCAACGATGCAGCCCGCCGCACCGGTTGCTGCGATTGCTCGCAAATCATCCGAATTCGCGACACCTCCTGATGCCACGACCGGATGAGGGGAGGCCTGCACCATTGCTTCAAGGGCCGGGAGGTTTGGTCCCTGCAACATGCCATCCCGAGCAATATCGGTATAAACAATGGCTGCAAGTGGTAAATCAGCTGACTGAACAGCCACATCAACGGCTTGTTGCGAACTTGTTTCAAGCCACCCTCGTGACGCTAGTTTTCCCTCCCGAGCATCGAGGCCAAGAACTAACGTATTTGGAAACGAATTCGCCAGCTTGGCAAAAAGCTCTGGCTGCTCAATCGCAATGCTTCCAATGACAAGTCGTGATACACCAGCTTCCAAATACGACTCTATTATCTCTTGAGAACGAATACCACCGCCCACCTGGCAGGGCACACCAGCGGCTATGACCATCCGCTGGATCAATTCTGCCTGCACAGCGGCACCATCTTTTGCTCCCTCAAGGTCAACGATATGAAGACGACGACTCCCTCCATTGATAAATTGATTCACCGTCTTGACTGGATCTTCCCCGAAAATAGTTTCACGACCATAGTCGCCTTGCTGCAGCCGTACACAACATCCTCCACGGAGATCGATTGCTGGCCAAAGTTCCATTGAGCATTCCTTCACATTACAGGCTATTAAACATGATCAATAAAATATTTCAGTAAACGCATACCGACTGATTGACTCTTTTCTGGATGAAATTGTGTTGCGAGCAGTCGTCCACGTGATACTCCAGAACAAAAAGAATCACCATAGTTTGTTTCAGCAATAACAATGCTCGTGTCTGATGGTCGAACGTAGTAAGAGTGGACGAAATAAAAGAAATGAGAGTCCTGGGCACCTTCACCAAGCACTTCTGAAACGTGGCTACCCTTTCGCCATTTGACCTCATTCCATCCCATGTGTGGAACTTTGAGGTCGTCCGAGCACTCAAATCGACACACATCACCTGCAAACACACCTAATCCATCGTTCCGGCCACCCTCCCACCCTGTTTGAAACAGGAGTTGAAGGCCCATACAAATCCCAAGAAATGGACGGTCAGCAGCAATGTGCTGCTGAATGGGTTTCACAAGACCACGATCTCGCATCGCTACCATGGCATCAGAAAAAGCACCTACCCCCGGAAGAACAAGCCGTTCTGCCTCAGAGATCCGGTTCGGGTCGGAAGTAATTTCCGCGACGACACCATGTCTTTCGAACGCTTTCTGGACACTTCGCAGATTGCCGCTGCCATAATCTATAATCGTGGTCATAACTGAAGTGTAAGCGGCAGTTTGATAAGAGAAAGGGGGTGTGCTACTTTCCCCCCATGGGTGCTGGCTTTGATCCGAAAAACAAGCTTGGAGGAGCCGCTTATGAAGTGCCGATTTCTCACTGAGAATTCTGGGCCGCCGCCTGCTCTGGGTAAATGACGCATTCGACCCGACGATTTCGCTGTCTGCCCGCAGCCGTTGCGTTTGAGACAACCGGGTGATTAGCACCATGTGCAACCAAGAACATCTGCCTGTCACTTAACGGCGTTCGAGTCGCAAGAAAATCAAAAACTGTAGAGGACTGGGCCGTTGTTAACTGATGCGCTGACTGCCAAGATGATCCTTCAAGCGACTCAGTATCGAGATGTCCTTCAATTCCAAGAAAATGACGCGGAAAGACTCTTTCCAAATCTGCCGCTAATTGAGTCAACAACGATGCACCGACAGGTAAAAGATTGGCCGTACCGGGTTCGAACAGTCGATCTGAAGATACTTCGACACGAACAACACTTCCGTCTAAACGCACCTGAAGATTGTCAAGAGCGAGCTGACCCATCGCTGATCGCATGGCTGCAACAACTTCTACCGTCGAGGGCAATGCGGTAGAACCTGTCACCTGACCTGATGTTTCTGGACGAGCCACGACTCTACTTGCCGCAAGTTGAGCAGTCGTACTAGCGAGCTGCTCTCGAATCGCAGAGAGCTCTTCCTGCATGAGCTGATTTTCTGTCTGACTTCGAGCCAAAGCTCCTTCCAACTGAGCGCTATCGAGCGAACTATACGATGGAATTTCAGGCAAACTCGGTAATGCCCGAGGGAGGGTATGCGCAGGCGCAGCAACGCCAGGCGGTGGCTCAAGACTTATCATCGCCGGGGCAGCCTCGGGGCGCAGAAATTTTGATGAGCAGCCGGTACCAGCTGCAGCAACCAAAAGCACCAACGCAAATCGGAGACAATGTCTACACATACTTCCAAAATCACAAAAGAAGGCAGGATTGACCGGAGAATAGAGAAGACACCCACCCTGAGCAAGGCCGCGATCAGGTTCTTTTCTTCGAGATTTTGACTATTATCCGCTGATTTGCCAGAGTTTTCTGAAAATCACGCCATTGGCCGAATTTTTTCCCGTGCCCACCGCCAGATAAAAA
>JABHNP010000137.1 GCA_018694455.1 Planctomycetaceae bacterium
GAGCACCTCATTCGTGAGTCTATGTTTTACCTTGTATGGAGCTGCCCACAGTCAGTTACCGAGTCTCTCCTCTGCGACTTTGCCGGCCTTGAAAATCAATCCTTTATTTCGAGGACAAATCGGTCGTAGATGCCTAGTTACCGAAAACACATGTGATTGCCTCTATCACTAACGTCTCAAGGTTCACTAAACCTCCCACGTTTCGCTTTTTAAGCAGAAACCGAACTTGCCACGAAGCAACTCAACATGGACACTCTCAAATCGTGGAATACGCGAAGCGATAAGAATGATGACACGGGCTTTTCAGATTACTTTCTCGGCTAAAATCTCCCCAGTTAGATTGTCCGTCGGTTTTAATGAACGCACCTCGCTCAATAGTGATTGTCAAACTATCTGCCATCGGTGACGTCATTCATGGAATTCCAACTGCTGTTGCACTCAAGCAATCATTTCCAGATTCCACAATTAGCTGGGTTGTCGAGGGGCGTTCAGCAGATATTCTTGCGGGCCACAACGCTATAGATCATTTATTTCGACTCCCAAGAGGCTGGCTCAAATCTTTTCAGCAAGTCCTTCAACTTCGTCAGCAGCTAAGGAAATTTCAAGCTGATGCAGTACTAGATTTACAGGGGCTTTTTAAAAGTGGTGTTGCAACTCTTCTAGCTGGTAGTCGATTACGCATCGGTCATGCAAAACCAGAATCACGTGAAGGTGCATGGATTACTTATACTGACCCAATTGTCTCTACGTCACAACACGTCGTAGAAAGAAATCTTGATCTTCTCCGCCCACTTGGAATTGAAAAAAAAGCCTTTGGATTTAATATGCCAACTTGGCCAGTAAGCCAACGACGTATTGAAAAATGTCTTAGTCAGCTTCAATTTCAAGCCCCTCCAATTGTCATTAATCCTGGCGCAGGCTGGACATCAAAACAATGGCCACCGGATCGATTTGCAACTTTTGCAAAAGCTTTGTGGCAAAAACACAGGGTAGAATCATTAGTTGTCTGGGGAGGACCTGCAGAGGAAAAGATTGCCAAAGTGATCGTTAAAAAAGCAGGAAGCGGTACAAAACTCGCGCCCGCTACAACTCTGCAAGATCTCGGTGAGCTTTGCCGGAAAGCCAGACTGTTTATTTCCGGCGATACTGGTCCGCTTCACCTCGCAGCTGCTGTAGGTACGCCTTGCGTGGGCCTATTTGGCCCTGTTCCGGCAGTGAGAAATGGCCCTTATGGGAATACACATATAGTCATTGAACCACCTTCCGCAGTCCGGCCGCACTGGAAAGATCGAAAAACAGATACGGAGTCCATGGCCGCAATAACAGTGGAACAGGTACTCGCGGCAGTTGAGCCTGGACTTGGTCGTACAAGCGCTGCCTGATCAATTTGAATGAGTAGCTATACTTATTTTATGTCGCGTCCTACAAGAAATCCGTTCTACATTGTATTGGGAATCATTGGATTTACCTTCACGATTACAGCAGCCAGTTATTGCCTGTCTGTTCTCCGTGGCATTCGCCCTCAGGCAACTTTAGAACAAAAGTCACACCCTCTTGAAGAATTAATGGACCGTCATGGAACAAGCCTACTTACTGGACAATTAATCATTCTGGCGATTGCTACCGTTGGTGCTGTGACTGTTGATCACATGAATAGTCAAAAAAATCGAAACTCTGCCAAGCCGGAAAACGTGTTAAGTGATACGTCTAAGCCTGATTCATCGTTGGAAACGAAATAATCGTGAGTCAGGTCGCCAAGCACATCACGAATCTCTGTGAAAAAATCCAGCGTCATGATCGCCTTTATTACAGTGAGGCGTGCCCTGAAATCTCCGACATCGAATATGACCGCCTCGTATTAGAACTCAA
Organism: Planctomycetaceae bacterium; assembly: GCA_018694455.1. Taxonomy (GTDB): domain Bacteria; phylum Planctomycetota; class Planctomycetia; order Pirellulales; family UBA1268; genus UBA1268. The sequence goes on from JABHNP010000137.1 coordinate 1,870, forward strand.
AAAGCTTGAGGCTGATAACCCCGAGCTTATAGATCCTGACAGCCCTACACAGCGAGTTGGTGGTGAAGCAGTTGGATCGCTTACTTCTGTCAGACATCGAATTCCGATGCTATCAATCGACAATACCTACAGCACACAGGATCTGGCAGCATGGGGAAAACGAACCATAAAACATCTCCAAGAAGCCGGAGACAGTGCACCTGTTCATTGGATACTCGAACTCAAAATAGACGGCGTTGCAGCATCGCTTACATATAACTCTGGCCGTCTCAACCTTGGTGCGACACGAGGCAACGGCACTGTTGGAGATGATATTACACACAATGTAAAGACTATAAGTGCGATACCACTACGTCTTGGATTAAAAGATCCCCCGCAAGAAGTTGAGGTGCGGGGAGAAGTTTTCATGACGAATTCAGCATTAGTGACATTAAACGAGCTACAGGCTTCACAAAACCTACCCCCATTTGCAAATACGCGAAATGTTACTGCTGGAAGCATCCGTCTACTTGATTCAAGAGAATGCGGTTCTCGACCATTACGTTTTTTCTGCCACGGCACTGGCAATGTTGAGGCACTAAATCTTGACTCTCAATTCGAGTTCTACACGTGGGCGAAAAAAGCTGGTCTGCCTGTTGCGCCTAGAACGCAACGATTTGAGTCGATCGATATGTTAATTGAAGCAGGTACTTCACTCATCGAAGAACTTCATCAACTCGACTTTGAAGTTGATGGGTTTGTTATTAAGGTCGATCGATTCTCACAACAAAAAATTCTCGGAAACACAGCAAAGAGCCCCCGGTGGGCAATCGCATGGAAATTTGAAAAATTTGAGGCAACAACACAACTTTTGGACATACGCGTTCAGGTTGGCCGCGGTGGCACTATAACCCCAGTTGCAGACCTTGCTCCAGTTCAGCTAGCCGGGACAACAGTCAGTCGCGCGAGCCTCCACAATGCAGATGAAATCGTACGAAAAGATATTCGTATTGGTGATGTTCTCGTGGTTGAGAAGGCCGGAAAAGTCATTCCTCACGTTGTGCGTGTCGAGAAGCATCTACGCAAAAAAGAACTTGCTATTTGGCATTTTCCAGAGGTGTGCCCCGAGTGTGAAACGAAATTATATCGAGAAGAAGATGGCGTCTACATACGATGCCCTAATAACCAGTGCCCAGCTCAACAACGTGAACGGCTTAAATTCTTTGCATCTCGAAATGCCATGGACATCGGTGGACTCGGTGACAAGCTCGTTGAACAACTCGTTTCAACCAAAATGGTCCAAGATTACGCTGATCTCTACTCACTCAAATCTTCCCAGCTGCAAACACTCGATCGCATGGGGGCAAAATCAGCTGACAAATTAGTTCTTGAAATTGGCAAAAGCCGCGATCGTGGACTCGTTAGGGTAATCAATGCGCTTGGCATTCGTCATGTTGGGCCACGTGTTGCAACTCTACTTACAGAGCAGTTTCCTTCAGTCGATGAGTTATGCAAGGCAACTATCGAAGAACTTGCAGCTATTCATGAAATCGGGGACATCATTGCAGAAAGTGTGCATGATTGGTTTACAAGCGATTACGGCAAACACGTTATTGGAGGACTTGTCTCGGTCGGTGTTGTTATGACAACTTTTCAATCAAGTGCCGTGGGTGATGGCCCACTCACAGGAAAGACGCTTGTCGTAACAGGGGTGCTAGAAAGCTTTACAAGACAAGAAGCCGAGGCAGCCATTCAAAATGCCGGCGGACGTTCTTCTTCGAGTGTTTCAAAAAAAACAGACTATGTCGTTGCTGGTGATGAAGCAGGCAGCAAGCTCGCCAAGGCCAAAAAGCTTGGTGTAACAATTCTAGATGACAGTCAGTTCAAACAACTTCTAGGAATGCAGTAGTTTCATTTCCTACCAGAATCCTGATCATTAATGAGGCGTTCTTCTTCAAGAAGCTGTGCCAGGGGAATCGTCATAACGGCCATCACTGCGCCCCACAAGGGACAGGACGTTAGCACACCCACAATTGGCCAGATCACGAGGCCCGCCCGAGCAATAACTTTCTGTGTCGATGCAAACCAAATCCCACCGACCACTAATGCCTCCCAAAGTATGATGCCATGCGTGAGGACATTGCATACATATTCAGACTGAAGAAGGAGACCAGTTATATCAAGTAGCCTGCCTGGCTTCCGTGTCGCTATCCACCATACGGCAGTGCCGTTCCACCAGACATCACCTTTGAGTTGAGAAAGAAGAGCAGCCCCACAAATAACTGCTGCATGCACTTGCAGTAGTCCTACCGCAATACGCGAACGCACCCGAAATCGAGGTGGATGCCAATCAAACTTTCGGTGCAGCACTGCATCTACAGAGAAGTAATCCCCCGAAGCACCAATGACAAGGCACCAGAGAAGCACAGCCACGCCATCGTCCGCAGGCCCGGCTAACATTGGGCCTCGTTGAAGAAGTGACGCCCAGCCGAGAGCAGCAAGAAGCGATGCGACCGGGGTTACAAAACCAATAGTGAGTAAAACAAAAAGAAAGACAAGACCATAAAAAGTGCTTGTTATTGCAGCATTTGTCGCACATGCATCAAATATGGAGAAAGCGAAGGGCGATCGCCAAGCGGTCACAGAATCAGCAGGCAACCACCCAGAAGGACCGAACCAGTCGAGAAGATCGATTGCATAACTCGTGCACAAAAACAACCCGAGGATGCCTGTCACAATTCGTACTACTGCAAGCGACCTCCCGGCCGAGGGCAGAAACCAATAACCTTCCCATGTTTGGCCAATCGCAACAGCTAAACTTTGATCAACCGAACGAGTATCTATTTTGCTCATCATGCACCACCTTCTCGTGAGACAACTGGTGCCATTTCCTGACGAGACTCACTTTTTATAAGCTGAATATCATTA
>JABHNP010000229.1 GCA_018694455.1 Planctomycetaceae bacterium
ACACGCATCCAGTCCTCGGCCCGTGGGTTCATCTTTCCAATGTTCCTAGTGATATATTTACATCTGATGCAGACAAAATATTAAAGCAATGTGTTGAGTCTATTCCCAATCTCAATACGTATGTCGAGCAAGAACTTATTTCTTCCAAGCCTCATTCGCTGAATGATCTTGCATCTGTGTACGGTCGTCTTATTGCGAGAGCTGTTTCCTTTAAAACTGATGACGTAGAGAATCTGAGTCAGGAGTCGAAAGATATTCATTCGCTTTGGCTTGTATTCGGTAAAATAGGAACACCCTTTGTCATTCTGGAAAATGAGTGGAAGAGTGTCTCGAAGCGATCAGAGCGGGACGAACATAGTAAAAAGAAGAGGCAGGTTCTCGCGCATCAAGCAGACGTACCAGGTGGCCCTCCGCGAGCTATGGTGCTTGTTGATAAGTCCGAGCCGACTGAGAGTTTTGTTTTCTTGAGAGGCAATCCGGGGAGGCGAGGAGAAAAGATTGATCGGCGCGTTCCTTATGTTCTCGGTGGGGAATGTGTTGATAAACGAACAAGTGGTCGACTTGATCTTGCAGAGATGATTGTTGATCCGAAAAATCCCCTGACAGCTCGTGTCTTCGTGAACTGGGTATGGACCCATCATTTTGGTCAGGGTCTGATCGCTACTCCGGGAGATCTTGGCTTGCGGGGTGAGCCTCCATCTCATCCCGAATTGCTTGATGACCTTGCAAGGCGATTTGTTGAGGACGGAAAATGGCGTATACGATGGCTCCATCGAGAGATTATTTCCAGTCAGGCTTGGCGACAAGCATCAACCGCAAAGCAAGCGATATTAGCCAGCGACCCAGAGAATATTTCCTATAGCCGATCGCGTCGTCGTCGTCTTTCGTGGGAGTCTTGGCGAGACAGCCTTCTCATGGCTGCGGGTACACTTGATCTCAATGCTCGTGGAGGTCCAGGTATGGATCCGCTTGATCCAGATAACGGTGCGAGGCGAACGCTTTATAGTTGGGTCGATCGACAGGATGTACCAGGGGTTTTGAGGACCTTCGATATTGCAAATCCAGACACTGCAGTACACGTTCGGTCTACAACGCTTGTTCCTCAGCAAGGGCTTGTCATGCTTAACTCCCCACTCGTGATTGACGCAGCAAAGAAAGTAGCTGGTCGCTTGTCAGATGAATCCAGCACCCAAGCACGTATCAAACAGCTTTGGAGAATAGTACTCACTCGGAGTCCCCAGCCAGATGAGATTCAAATGGTGCAAAAATGGATAAGAAAATCAAACGGTTCATTATCCAATGACTTTGGTGTTTGGCCTCAACTGGCCCAAGCACTTATGTCAACGGCTGAATTTCAATATGTCGATTAACCAACAAATCTGATGAAGATTGAGATTATGAATTATCACCATCTCTTCCAGAATTATTCGAGGCGAGAAGTGCTCATGCGTTCTGGTCTTGGCGTTGGTTGGATGGCTGCTTCAACAGTTCTACAGCAGAGCATCAATGCAAAGCCACCAGGTCTGAATCAACACGAGGCAAATACACTTGCGCCACGGAGTCCGCACTTTCCTGCTCGCGCAAAGGCCGTGATTCATATTTTTGCCAATGGTGGTCCAAGTCATATCGATACGTTTGATCCAAAACCAAAACTTGAAGAATATGCTGGTCGTGAAATACCAGGAGCATTGAAAACGGAGCGGCGAACAGGGGCGGCGTTGCCATCGCCGTTCCAGTTTCATCAATATGGTGAAAGTGGACTGCCGGTGAGCGAACTCTTTCCATCGGTGGCTCGCCATGCAGATCGATTACTTGTTGTCCGATCGATGCATGCAGACGTGCCAAACCACGAGCCTTCGTTGCTGCTCATGAATTGCGGTGATGGAAGGCTTGTTCGACCTTCAGCAGGGGCCTGGGTGACGTATGGGCTTGGGACAGAGAATCAAAACCTTCCAGGCTTTGTCGCAATGTGTCCCGGTGGATATCCAATATCTGGTACAGCAAATTGGCGTAGTGCGTTTCTTCCTGGTGTATTCCAGGGAACGTATATCGATACAAAAAAGAAAAAAGGAGATGAACTGGTTGAATGTATTCGTCATCCGTTGCTGGGCGAAAAAGTGCAGCGAGAGCAATTTGAGTTGATGGCAGCTCTTGATCGAAAACATCTTCAACAAAGAAAGACTGACGCTGCATTGGAATCGAGGATTACGAGTATGGAACTTGCCTGGCGAATGCAGTTTGAAGCAGGTGAAGCATTTGACGTCACCAAAGAGCCCAAACACATTCTTGAGCGATATGGGGATACACCGCACGGTCGACAATTACTCATCGCAAGGCGGCTTGTTGAACGCGGTGTTCGTTATGTTCAGGTTTGGCATGGAGCGGGACAGCCATGGGACAGTCATCAGAAAATTGAAAAGAATCATCGAAAGCTTGCCGGTGAAGCTGACAAGCCAATTGGTGCGTTACTTGATGATTTAGTTGGACTTGGCCTTCTCGATAGCACCTTAGTGCTCTGGGGTGGTGAGTTTGGTCGCACGCCAACCGTTGAACTGCCCAATGATGCGGGCACTAAAACCGCTACAGGACGAGATCACAATCATCATGGATTCACAGTTTGGATGGCAGGTGGTGGAGTCAAAGGTGGCGTGGCATACGGCGCAACAGATGAGTTTGGATTTCAAGCAGTGGAAAACCCTGTTCATGTTCATGATCTTCAGGCAACCATGTTGCATCTGCTTGGACTCGATCATAAGAAGTTGACGTATCGTCACAGTGGTCGTGATTTTCGATTAACAGATGTCCACGGACGCGTCCTTACGGATTGGCTTGCTTAATAGCTGTTTCGGCTCATAACTTGCCAGAACTATTTAGTGTTTCGAAAGTTGTTCGCGTGCCAGACTGGCCCATGGACTTTCAGGTGCCAGTGCAAGAAATCGACGAAGATGATGGCAAGCTTTGTCTTCATATCCAACTTCTGCCTGAATGCCTGCTAAGTGCCAGTGTGCATCAGCATAGTCGGGTTGTTGCTTGAGAACGCCCTCGAGTGCAGCAGTTGCCAATTCAGGATCTCCTTGTTCAGCAAGAATGCATGCGAGGCTGGTACGGGCCTCAAGGTGATCTTCATCAAGTTCAATAACTGTATAATATCGTTCTCTTGCTGCAGCCAAATCACCCGCCCGGTATAACGTCTCTGCTAACATGAAGGTTATAGACGCACATGGACCCTCAGATTGAAGTACTGCTCGCAGTGCCTCGGAGGCCTCAATGAAGTTTCCAGCTGCCTCAAGATCAGCTGCAATATCCAAAAGTTCAGTTGAGGAAGGGATTGCCGCGACGCTCTCATGAGAAATTTCAATGAGTACGTCGGGCTGAGCAGCATCAAAGGATAGAATAAGCGGAAGTGTTGTCGTCTGTTCCACGTGCTGCGACACATCATGATTCGTGTCAGCATCTCCATCACAGGCGTAAAAATCCAGATGCATCTGCCCACCAAGAGACAGAAGGCGGTCATTCCAGCGAAGGCTAAGTCTTCGACCATCTATCACAATTCGATTGATTACTTCACCAACACGGCTCTCATCACCATCGGTAAAAAGGTGTATCTGGTGGCTTAGTTCTCGAAGCGAAAGGCCCGAGCGAAGGAGTCTTGACAGGTCTTTTGCTACGACCAGCGTGGAATAATCATACCAATCAATTGAACTGGAAGACCGCGTGGCCTGAATCAATTTGTTTCGACGCCAATGACGGATCGTAGCCTGACTGACACCAAGAACATCTGCCATCATAGCTACTGTGTAAAGCCGACTTATCCCAAGCGAATTCTCTTGGAAGAGTTCGAGGGACTGCGGCTCATCGAGTAACACAGGTCCGACACAACAATCTTTTTGTTCAACATCGGTCTCTGGCGGTGTCATATTCGATAGTACTCAACCGGTGTGAATGAAATATATGTCCTTAGCATCTTTCTACCTCACTGGCACCGAAGCAATCCAGCCCTCAAGGGTATCAAGAGTACGTGGGAGCCCAAAGTTTCGCTGTAATGCGGCATGTCCAGCCTGTAAACTGCAGAGAACTGCATCGAGAAAATCACCACGAGCATCTGCGATAATACGTTTCCTCCACTGTCGGTCGGCTTCAAAGCGTATTGTGAGCCCAGCTTGACCGGCTGAAAGAGCATCAAGAATAAGCTCTCTTTGGTATTGTCGTTCACGAGTCTGCTTGGCTGGAGAGTCACTCTTGTATGAATCACGAGTGATTTTGCGTGCCGTGAATCCTGGATATGCTTCAAGAGCAATACGTTTGATATGTGTTCTTTTATGAGGATAGCGATGCGCAGGAAACGCAAGGCCAGCATGAAGCATTCGTTGAATGCCTGCATGCATCATCCATGCAACCGGTGGATTGGTCCATCGCATTGCCGGGCTTGATCCGGATAGTTTGTCAGTTTTTCTCCATGCAAATTTATTTCCTGGTGGGCGACTGTCACACCATTGCCGAAAGGTGTTTCTAAGGTGTTCTCGCGATTGTCTGCAAAAGAATTCTACAAATGTATCCCATTTGGTCGGCCACCCTTCATGTTCGATAAGTGTTCGTGGTTGACCAAACGGTAGATCAAAACCACCAAGCCATTGCTGTGGCTCAGCAAGCATGCGGTCAAAGGCTTCGAGTGTTTCAATTTCACGAATAGTCTCAAGCCGATACACAGGGTCTTCAGCCGTTGGTTTTAAGCCGACGGCGACGGTAATTGGCTTGCGGTGACTTGGGGCAGATGAAAAGTCGACACCAAGAAGGTATCGATTAGTCACGGAGTGGAGGGCCTGAAAGAACGACTGCTCGTGGCATCAGCGGTTGGAAAATCTTCGGGAGTTCTTGTTGTGACACGTCCAGAGGCTGCCCATTCACAACCACGAAGAAAAGTTGTAATGAAACCAACGCATTCTTGTGATTCGTTTGAGTGGCCCATAGGCGTATGGAAGACACGACCTTTGCCATGTTGAATACACAGCATCATGGGTTCATGGTGTTGTGTTCGGGTGGAATAGGCTGTTGCTAAGACAGACATGTTTTCAGCGGGTCCACGAAGGCTTTCATAAAGTTCGTCTTTCACATGTAGCCACATTGCAGGCATGCCCCGAGTTATAGGGTGCTTGCCGTCTCGAATAGTAATAGGAAAAGCACTCTGAGGTCCGTGCGCACCACCGGGTCCAGGGGATGTGTCACGGATGAGTTCACCAGCATCACTAAAATAAACATACGGGCCATTTTTCTCGGAGCGTCCCCCCCACCCACCAAGACCAATCATGCGGTTGTAAGCCTCCCATTCCGGGAATGAGTTGTCAGCGGCATGAATCACGACAAGCCCACCACCTTCTTTCACAAAAGATTCAAAAGATTTCTTTGTTTGCGTGCTCCAAGGACTAGCACGATGTCCAAAGTTACTAATAACGACATCATAATTACCGAACGAAGGCTGGAACGATAAGTCTTCGCCTTGAGTAGCATGTGTAACATTATCAATAACATCAAAAAGTTTTGATTCTATAAGACGGTGTTTCATCATCTGAGTTGTCTGGGGCCAATTTTTATGATTATTTTGACCGTCTATAATCAAGGCCTTCATCGGTGATGCCTGCGTGTTAAATCCAACTGCGACAAACGAGCTTGCAAGTATTGTGGTAACAATCAGTCGATGGGTAACATAGAAGGACATGGTTGTGATTGTTCCGCTGGAGAAATTTTAAATCGTTGGTGTGATACTTATTGTTGAGTCGAACCAATACTTCTGAGTGTATAGGACTTCTGGTGTCGTGTTGCATTGGAGGATGTATCCGCGGAGGAAATCCTCGTCTTAAACAAGAGTTTCAGGTGAAACTCGTAATGTCGCGGCAAATGAACAGAAACGAGTTGGAGAAATGACGATGCAGTATCAAAAATATTATCGTCGTTGGGTGAAGTACCCCGGGTTCAAACCAAGAAAATGATGTGCCTGTTAAAGTCTATCCGGTGCCTTAAGTAGTCTGCGTAGTCGGCGGTTCTGGAATGAGTTGTAGTTTCAGTGATGTTCCAGCAGCAGGAGTGGGCTGTTCCGGTGTCAGATTCTTTTGGTGAATATCTCCAGTAGGTCGGTTTGTTTGGACTGGCTGACCTACCGATGGTACTGAGCTACCTTCTGGACTTACATGGTTTAAATCTGAATCTTTCCAGCCCGTATCATTTGATGGTGATGTGTCGGTTGGTCTGTCACTGTATGTTTTTATTGGGGCGTTTCCTGTAATTGGTGCTTGCGTGGCAGGATTAGGCGCGAGAGTCATCGGGGCTGCTGGCGTCATTGGGGGAGTCGACGCTGGAGGAAGAACAGGTGCAGGCACAGATACTGTTGTCCCTGGTGCTATAGGAATTGGGTTTCCACATGGGTCGAGTGGAACACGTGTTACCACAGTACGAGGCTTTCGCACGACGTACGTGTAAGGAATCTGTTTTGCAACGACCCTTGGTATCTGAGCGGTTCTTTGCTCGGAAACATATTTGCAGACCTGTACCGAAATTGGTTCGACGCGCTGTTCGGCAACGTACTTAAGTACCTGAATGGGAATCTGTCGAACCTGTTCCTCAGCCACGTATTTGCAAACTTGTACCGGAACTTTGTTCTCAACGCGTTCAACTACTTTTCGAACAGTTTGCACAGGAACTTGTCGGACTTGGACTTCTGGCACCATCTTTAGCGTTTGGACCGGAATTTGTTGAACAATTTGTTCGTTGACATAACGGACGGTTTGAACGGGTACTTTTCGCGTTACAACTCGATTTACATAGGTTGTTTGTGGTACTTGAACAGGAGTGACTGTTGGTTGGTACACACGATTGACCTGATTGACAACAACACCTGGAGTTGCATTCCATGCGAAACCACCGCGTCTCCAAGATGAAACACCGGTATACGGGTTCACCCATTGCGTACTGGGTTGCCATCCGAGTGATGTATACCCAGGTGTAACCACTGGTGTCACTGTATCAACAGCTGTACTACCGACAGAGTAGGCAGTTCTCATTGTGGTGACAGGTTCGGCAACGGTATATGCTTCTTGTCTTTCTGAAGTTTCATACACAGGTCTGCGAACCGTACTGACCCGCTGTTGCATGCTAGTCTCGTAAGTTGGTTTCATGACTGTGTACCGCTCTTCACGTGTCCCTGTTTCGACAACGTCCCGCACAACGTTGTAGCTGCGGTCCTGAACTACTGTTTCATAAACGGGCTTCATGACCGTATAGCGTTCTTCACGATTTTGGGTTTCCCAAACTGGCCGCTGAACGGTGTAGCTTCGTTGACGGGTTTCTGTTTCCCAGACCGGTTTTTGTACCGTATACGTTTTTGAGTCATAAACAGTCTCGTACGTCATTCGATACGCAGTCATTTTCTGTTCTTCGTAGACTGTCTGG
>JABHNP010000317.1 GCA_018694455.1 Planctomycetaceae bacterium
AAGGCCGTCGTATTATAGAGCGTGTCATCCAACGCGGCCCCCCAGATATCGCGGAGGAACTTACCAGATTCAAAAATGCGCTGCAGAAGCCTGATGGATTTAGCGTAGCATGCGACCAACAACTCGCCACACTGATAGCTACGCACGCAGATCGTACAGATGAAGCCTGGCTTGCGCTCCCACGACGTGTGCGGATCGATCGTGAGCGTGCTGAATTCGGATCCTGGTACGAGGCATTTCCGCGTTCATGGGGTAGTGCTGGCAAACATGCCACCCTGGCTGACTTTGCGAAACATCTTGGCTACATCAAATCTATGGGGTTTGATGTCATCTACCTGCCACCTATTCACCCAATAGGGAACACGTTTCGTAAGGGCAAGAATAATTCGGTCACAGCAGCACCTGAAGATGTTGGCAGCCCTTGGGGCATCGGTTCAGCGGATGGAGGCCATGGTGACATTCATCCCGAACTTGGCACACTCGCTGATTTCGAGAACCTACGCCGCACAGCCGCTGTTCATCAGATGGAACTCGCACTTGACCTTGCGCTCCAGTGTTCACCAGACCATCCATGGGTCACTGAGCACCCCGAGTGGTTTCATCACCGCGCTGACGGCACCATCCGCTACGCTGAAAACCCGCCAAAAAAATATCAGGACATATATCCACTCAATTTTGAGACAACCGCATGGCGGGAACTCTGGAGAGCCATACGAGAAATCATTGAAATATGGATTACACGTGGCGTGCGAATCTTTCGCGTTGATAACCCTCATACGAAACCATTCGATTTCTGGGAATGGCTTTTGGCCGATGTTCAGAAAGCCCACCCGGATGTCCTTTTCCTCGCTGAAGCATTCACACGGCCAAAAACAATGTATCGCCTTGCGAAAATCGGCTTCTCGCAAAGCTATACGTACTTCACATGGCGAACCGAGAAAAAAGAATTGGCTGACTATTTGAATGAAATAACCACACCTCCAGTGTCTGATTTTTTCCGGCCAAACTTTTTCACAAACACTCCTGACATTCTTCATAAAACGTTACAGCACGGTGGGCAGCCGATGTTTCTAGTCCGCCTTGGCCTCGCAGCCCTTTCTACAGGTAACTGGGGGATCTACGGCCCTGCCATGGAACTCCAGGAGGCAACTCCGCGTGAGCCTGGGAGTGAGGAATACCTCGACTCAGAAAAATATGAGCTTAAACAATGGGATCTTGAAGCAACAGATACGCTGGCGCCGTTTATTGCTCGCCTCAATCACATCCGAAATTCCGAGGCCGCACTCCGAATCAACACACCCGCAGTCAGTGAAACCATTGACGAAAAATCTCTCTTGGCTTGGTCTCGCTTTGATCCTTCGTCTGGAAATCATGTACTAGTCGTTGTGAATCTTGAACCAGACAAAACCCGCACTGGTCGCATCACACTGCGTGCCAGTCATTCCGGCATCAAAGCCCCTACATCATTTTCCGTCACCAACCTGCTGACAGGCAAAGAGAGGGTTACATCGGTTGACAGTTTCTCGGTGACCTGCACACAAGCTGATCCTGTAGTTGCACTCAGACTGACACCTATTTTTGACGTCACCGAAGATGATGCCCATGCATGAGACTGCCACCGAAAAACATAATGCACTCTCGACATGGCTTCCTCAGTGCCGTTGGTTTAGCCAGAAAACGACCCCTGGTATCAAACACCGGCTTCGTTGCATTGATTCCATTGTGCTCCCTGATCGAAAAACACCCAGTGAAGCAGTTCAGATTGAAATTCTTGGGTTTCATACCGACATTGCGGAAATAACATATGTCGCTCCTATACGTTACACGCGAGATCAAGACGGTACGCTACTGTGCCATGATGCGACGCAAGATGAATGTTTTCATGTTTGGCTGCTGGAAGTGGTACTTCAAAACAAAACTGTTCCGACATCGTGCGGCAGACTCAGAGGGCACCTTACTCAGACTACGTTATTGCATAATTTAGATATCCAACGTCTTGCAGTTTCACCACTTGGTGCGAATGCATCAAACACCTCAACTCATATACGTGCCTTCAAATCCGTTACCGCACCGACAGACTATGTCGCAAAGTTATTGAGAACATTTTCGACAGGAACTCATCCAGAAAGTGAAATTGGGACCTATTTGGCTCAGAAAAAATGGCCGAACACACCAGCTCTCGTTGGTTGGCTCGAGTATTCCCCGCAGCGGGACGGGCAGGGGGGAACGGTGGCGACCCTCCACAAATTTATACCCGGATCAACAAGCCTGTGGGACTTCTCCATCGATCAACTGGCACATTATAGATTAGGATTTTCCAATCTTCGTGCCACAGCAGCCGAGGTAGGGAAACTGACTGCTGAAATGCACCAAGCATTAATAGACACAGACTCATCATCAGCGTTTGCCCCAATAGCACCCACTGTTCTTGAGAGCGAGGCCTCTGCCAATGCCATGGTAGACCACGCCCAGAACGTTTGGAACACAGCAAAGGCAGCACAACTCTCGCCACCGCTGCGGCATCGGATTGATCAGGTGCTTTCACATTATGTCTCGATCAACGATGCACTACGCTCAGCAGTAACCTCTCCACACACAGCCGCATATATCCGTGTTCATGGTGACTACCATCTCGGACAGATCCTCATCACTCCAGAAAGCCGACGTATCAAAGTTATTGACTTCGAAGGAGAACCACAAAAGACACTCAGGGAACGCCGCCGCAGGACCAGTGTGTATAAAGACCTTGCAAGCATGAGCAGATCTTTCGACTATCTATGTTTTCAGGCACACAGAACAGGTGTCGCCCAGCGATCTGCGACTGAACTCGTGCGCATCTTCCTGGAAGCGTATGCAATGGAGTCGGGAGGTGCTTGCTTTTATCCAGATAATGAAAAAGAACGTATGGCTCTTCTCAATGGGTACATGCTTGATAAAGCCATCTATGAACTCGGCTATGAAGTTCATTATCGTCCAGATTGGATCGATGTTCCCTTACAAGCACTTGAAAGGCACCTCAATACAGGCAGCCTACTGAATTAATACCTGAGTTCGAAAGAAATCAAACACTGTCATCTTCCTGCAAGAGGAGCCAGCTTTCCTCTGCATCGGCAAGTTCTTTCTCGACTTTTTGGATCGCACTATGAAGATGGAGTGCTTCTTCCGGGTCAGTGACTTCCACCATCCGTTGTTTTTTGTCTCGTTTATCCGCATCAAGTCGTGCTACTGTTTTTTCGATTGCTGCTATAGCCTTACGGCGCTTGCGTGCATCTTGGCCCCCGTTGCCCCGTTGCTTTCCTTCTGCTTTTCCCATGGGCTTTTCACTTGCGCGCAGCCCTTCAGCATCATCAACCTCCTGCTCAATCCGCTCGACATAGCGTTTGTAGGAACCAGGGTAGTGGACGACCTGCCCACCTCCCACTTCAATCACGTTTGTGGCAACCGCATTTACAAAAGTCCTGTCATGGCTTGTGAATATCACTGAACCACCATACGAACAGAGTGCGCTCGCAAGCGCCTCAACAGTCTCCACATCAAGATGGTTACCGGGCTCATCGAGCACGAGCACGTTGTATCCACCGAGTAATAATCCGGAGAGACAAAGCCGTGCTCGTTCTCCTCCAGAGAGCACCTTAATTTTCTTTTCAACTGCAGCGTTGCGAAAAAGCATGGCACCTGCCAAGTTGAGAATTCGCTGTGTGGGTGTCCCCATTGCTGATACCCGCTGCAAATTATCAAGTACCGTTTCGTGCTCAGGCAGTGTGGTGTAGACATGCTGGGCATAGGTTCCAACGTCGCAACCATAACCCCATTTAATTCGCCCTTCTTTCGACTCGAGTGAACCGACTAATGTTCTTAGAAAAGTTGTTTTGCCTTGCCCATTGTCACCCACGATAGCAACACGGGCACCATGATCAATTTCTAGAGAAATGCCTTGAGCCACCGTATGGTCATCGTAACCAATAACTAAATCCTGGCAGCGAAGGGCAGCACCTTGGCGTGGAGTTACCTCGGGGCAGCGTATTGCAGCTGTGGGAGATACTGACTCAAGATCTTCAAGCTCGAGTCTTTCGAGCTGTTTTGTCTTGGATCGGGCCTGTGATGCCGTCGATGCTTTTGCACGATTTTTATTGATGAATCGTTCAAGCTGTTTCTTCTTCGCGAGGGTGGTTGCATTGACTCTTTGCAAATGCTCCTGATGCTCACGCTGCTGTGTCAGGAAGGCAGTGATTTTCCCTGGGTAGGTGGTGAGTTTTCCTCTTGATAGATCGAGTGTGCGGTCACATGTAGCCGTTAGAAAGCTACGGTCGTGCGAAACAATCAAACAGGCTTCGCGGAATCCACGAAGAAAGTGTTCAAGGAGGACTTGTGTTCGCAGATCAAGAAAATTTGTTGGTTCATCGAGGAGCAGTAGATTTGGTTCATGCAGTAGCAAGGCAGCGAGCTTAACACGTGTCTGCCAGCCGCCAGAAAGCTCTCGCACTGGCCCGTGTAGATAATCGCCCTTCAGCTCAAACTGACCGGCGACCTCACCACATTTCCAGTCGGGTTGGTTGCTATCGCGTACAAGGAAATCAAGTGCAGACTCTTCCGGCTGGAATGGATCATGTTGACGGAGATAACCGAGTCGTAATCGTGGATGGTGAATAATCTCACCGCCATCTAACTCTTCCTCACCGAGAATGACCTTAAGCAGAGTACTTTTCCCGGCACCATTTCTGCCCACAAACCCTACTTTACCGTCATCCGTGATTGTTGCTGAGGCCTCCTCAAGGAGAACCTGTTCACCGTAGCGTTTTGAAGCATTTCGAATCTCAAGAAGAACTGCCATGCAGGCAACATCACCAAAAAAAGAGAAAACGGCTGGAAGGCGGAGGGCATGGGACTCGAACCCACAACCCATTGCTGGGCACCACAATTCCAATGTGGCTGCTAGCCGTTCGCGTACCCTCCGTTTTATAGACTCAAACGCATTTCAGAAATCTAACTAGGTACCATCTAGGTACCGTTTGGAAAATTTCCGGAGTCATTGCCTACATCGGCAGTTTACCACGTGGAATGTTGCCGCAAGTGGGATGGTCACAAAACAAATATGATTCGAATCATATTTGTCTTTACCGGTAATCCGAGGAAATGTGATTCGAATCATATTTCCTTAGACCACATTTTCGGTGATTTGTGCCTCAGACCCTACCCACGCTTCCTCTTAGGACGGGCCGGAATCACTCGCATTACGTAATCCAGGGCTTCTATCATGTGCTTTAG
>JABHNP010000401.1 GCA_018694455.1 Planctomycetaceae bacterium
CAGGCCGTATTTCGCTGCCAATCGCATTTTCCCCATTGCTTTTCGGTATCCTTCGGGGTGAGCGCACCCGAAATGACATGCTTGCTTCTCTGTGAGGGTTTTGCCTTTTTGGTGACCAATAACCAGAACCTTATGACGATCAATCTTGGCAAACCCAGTGAGCATGGCTGGGTCGTCACCAAAAGCTTTGTCGCCGTGAAGTTCGACAAATTCATCAAAAACAAGGCTCAAGTAGTCGCTTGTTTTTGGTCGGTTTGGATGTCGAGCAACTTCAACCGTCTGCCATGGATCGAGATTACCAAAAATTTGCTTTTGGAGATCGGCACATTCCCGGCGAAGTTGTTGAACCTCATCTTGAGACTGCTTGCCGAGCGGTGCTGTCTCGAGGTCGGCAATTTTATCCTCGAGTTCATAGATTGGTTTCTCGAGGGGCAAACGATGAAGTCCGCGAGCCATTGTGATATTCCTGAAGTTACAAAAACAACATGTGTATTGTCACCACTGAACCGAACTGCCGTCAATCGGCTTTTTTAGATGCCGTAGAGCGGCCCTGTGGCGTCAGAAATGGTGCGTTGCGGACATGCGCAGCAACCTCGACCATGGAAGATGGCCTTTCCTTCACTCGCTTTGCGAGAAGATCCCGAATAAAGCGGTCCAATTGAGGTGTGACAGAGGGATTCATGGCTGACGCGAATGGCGGGCTAGTGTAGAGGTGTTTGCTGAGAAGTTCCTGTTGAGTAGACCCGGTGTACGGAGGGTGTCCGGTAACGAGTTCGTAAAGAAGGCAGCCAAATGAGTAGATGTCACCAGCATACCCAACACGATGTCCTCGAATTTGTTCAGGTGACATGTAGCTCGGTGAACCTTGGATAGTCACTTTGATTGGTACGAGACGAGAAAGGAAGCCAGGTGGTCGTGCGGCAATGGCAAGATCAATTAAACGAACGTCACTGGAGTCATCAACAAGAATGTTTTCTGGCTTAATGTCCCGGTGAACCCAGCGGTGTGCGTGAAGGTGGCTTATTGCATCAGCCGTTTTTTCTGCAATCGACTGTGCTCGAGCTGGAATCGAATCTCCTTTGGAAGCAAGGCGCATTTTTAGATTCGGGTGACGGAACAATTCCATGACAAGATGTGGGAGTCGACCAGTTGTTGAATATCGATCGATATGAATAATTCCGGAATGATCAAGTGACCGACTGACAGCAAGTTCATGTTTCAGGAGTTGACGAATGCCTTTGTCGGAAGCTGATTCTGGAGACACCAGCTTAACGGCGACGCGCTTTGATTGGCTCTCATCTAGAGCCTCCCAGATTTGACATTTACGGCCCACGCCAAGTTGTCGGACGAGTCTGAGGGAACCAAGTTGTTCAGGAGGACGGGGCATGAAGAGCGGCTGCCAGTTGTGGTTTGAGGGTGATTTGTAAAAGTAAAAGGCCGTGGGCTGGTGCAGTTGGGCCTGCGGATGTTCGCTGTTTGTCGGCGAGCACTCTGCTGGCCCATGTTTCTGGTCGCTTGTTACTACCAACCATAAGGAGCGTGCCGACAATGATCCTCACCATATTGTAGAGGAATCCGTTTCCTTCAATTTCGATCCAGACTTCGTTATCAGCCTCATACTCACCTCCGGTGTACCTCTGGATAGTAATATCATGAATTGTTCGTACCTTCGATGCACGAGGAGAGGACGGGTTTTCGAAACTGCTGAAGTCATGTTCACCGATTAGAAAAGAGGCAGCATTCTGCATGGCAGAAACACTGAGTCGGGAGTTCCATTGCCAGACGAATGGCCGAGCCAAAACAGGACGAACTTCTCCGTCATGAATGCGATAACGGTACCTTTTTTTTTCAGCATCAGTGATCGGGTTGAATGAGGGGTCAGCCTCACTCGATCGGAGCACCACGACATCATTTGGAAGATGCGCGTTGATTGCCCTTCGCCAGACATCCGGTGAGAATTTTTTTGTTGTTGTGAAACTTGCAACCTGATCTGCTGCATGAACGCCAGCGTCAGTACGGCTACTCCCTTTAGGTATAATTGATTCACCGCAAACACCTCTGATGGCATCACTTAGGACACCCTGCACCGTTCTTTTGTCGGGCTGAATCTGCCACCCGCTAAA
>JABHNP010000135.1 GCA_018694455.1 Planctomycetaceae bacterium
ATGGTGTCGAAAACATCACCAATGCCAGTAGGCCTGTTTAGTCGAATGACACAGGATGAAATTCTTGACCTCACCGCGTATTTGATTAGCGGTGGAGATTCAGGTCATGAATACTTCCAGAAGTAGAAAGCAAAGTGATCTAGTGATATAAGGCAAATGTCTCTTTAGAATGAATTATTTAGACATATAGTCAAAGATACATTTCAGGGTTTTGTCAGATTACTATAAGTGCTTAACTTGATTTGTTGACTTGGCTGTTTGGTTCGTACTACGCGGAGGCAATCTTGAATACATTGTTACTCAGCGTTTTAGGACGTGCCCTCTAAGGGGATAATTGATTGTGCGTGAAGCTTTGTTTAATCTTCAACACATGCCACCGATGCTGTGGAACGTTCGCTCTTATACTAATCGCAGAGTGTCTTCATTATGTCGCGTTATCGTTTTCAGTTGGTCGGCCTTATGGTGTTGGTGAGTTTTGGATCCAGTTGGTCGCTGGATATAAGGGCTGCTGCTGCTCACTCCAAGTCACCAAATATTGTGATGATTTTGGTTGACGACATGGGCTATGGTGATGCCGAGTGCTACAACTCGGAATCAAAAATTCCGACACCTACAATCAACCAGTTGGCTCGTGACGGGATGCGTTTCACGGATGCTCATGCTGCTGGCCCGCTTTGTCATATGTCTCGCTATGGTCTGCTGACCGGTCGTTATCCGTTCCGTACAGATGTGTCCCGCTGGCCGAACCATCCATTAATCACATCACATCAAACAACAATCGCGAGCCTTCTTGCCAGCAATGACTACGAGACGGCAATGGTTGGCAAATGGCATCTTGGTTTTGAAGAAAATGGTTACGACCAGCCCCTGCCTGGTGGCCCGGTTGATCGTGGGTTCGATTCATTCTTTGGGATCCGTGCGTCCACTGATATACCGCCTTATTTTTATATTCGTGATAATCAAGCGGTGTCACCGCCGACGGACACAATTGAATCTCGGAACACCAAAGGGTGGAGTGCCATTCAGGGTGAGTTCTGGAGGGCTGGTGGAATTGCACCGGGCCTCGAGCTTCAAGATGTGCTTCCTCGGTTTACTGATGAGGCAATTCACGTTATCCAGCGTCACGAAAAGAAACCGTCTGACCAGCCGCTTTTTCTTTATCTGGCATACCCGGCACCTCATACCCCGTGGCTGCCAGCAAAGCAATTTCATGGCAAGAGTGGTGCGGGCATGTATGGTGAGTTCACCATGATGGTTGATCATATGATCGGTCGTGTGCTCAGTGCTTTAGAGAAAGCCAACATGGCAGACGATACACTCGTTATCTTTTCTTCTGACAATGGCCCCGTCTGGTATGAGGAAGATGTTGCTCGCTTTGGACATGACAGCTCGGGTGGGTTGAGGGGGATGAAGGCTGACGCGTGGGAATGCGGACATCGCATGCCATTGATCGTACGTTGGCCTGGCACTGTGCCCGCCGGGTCGGTGAACACGCGTCTGGTTTGCTTTACTGATTTCCTTGCTACGTTTAGTGAACTTGTTGGAGTAGAACTCTCCGAAGGAGCCGGGCCAGACAGCATCAGTTTTTATAAAACACTGATGGGCCAATCCGAACCAGACCGCCCAACGCTTGTCATGAAATCTGGTAACGGTTCCATGACTGCGAGGGAAGGTCCGTGGAAATTGATTACACAACTTGGGTCAGGAGGGTTCTCAGAACCAAAGCGTATCAAGCCAACACCGGGTGGACCGGTTGGGCAGTTGTACAACCTTGATGACGATATCGGAGAAATTCATAATCTCTACGCTCAGAAGCCGGAAGTTGTAGCGAGGCTTTCAGAGGAGTTGAAGCGTATCGAACACAGCGGTTCCAGCCGACCGGTACATCACGCAAAAGGACAGTGATTGTTCCTCGGCCAAGTCGTCACGCTGCTGGCGTATCCAAACATTGATGGTGATGGCGTGTGGTAGTGATATGGTGTCCGAGTCGTGATGGTGAAATCAAACTGATCAGCTTTTGAACCATCGAGCTATCGTTGGTTCAAAACTCCCTGGCACGCTCGGGTGAGCTCTGGAGTCTCGTGACGTCTCACCGGTCGGGCTGTTTTTGGTCGAGCCTTCTGTGGTGGAGGCCAGCCAAGACTTTTTGTAGATGTTCCAGGTGCGATAAAAAGAGGCGGCTATTCTGATAGCAGTTTGTCAATGAATTCTTGGCGACTGAAAGCTGGTTGTGGTTTGTCTTTTTCCCAATACTGCAGGTGGCACTCCACCCCTGTTTTTCTACAGGCATCTAGCATGATTTCACCAAAGATTGGGCTGTGGATGCCGTTTGATGACGAGGTTGTCGGGAACTCCCGGTTGACGTTATAGAAAAGGTGAAGCGGAGGATCATCTTTACTGAGGTGAGTAATGGGAGAGCATTCTAGGACCAGCTCTTTGTACGTGTCCCAGTTGTTCATCAGTTCTTCAGCAGTTTCAGCACCGAAGGGTTTGTAAGGCATTGGGTTACCGAATGTTTTTTCTCCTATCTTCTCTTTGATGACAAAGGGGTTCATTGTTGTTTGCGCACCGGCAACGACCGCGCCGGAAACTCGTGAGGAAAATCGCTTGACGGGATCATCACTGATGGGGTCGGCCACGTCATCATGCAGGGCAACCAACAAGCTTGAGCAACCGCCTGCTGAGCCACCAGTCACCACGATCCGATCAGGATTGATGTTCCAGTCCGCGGCCTTGAATCGTAGAAACTGTACTGCCCGTAACGCGGCATCGAGCATGGCTGGTTGAACCGCACCTTCGTTGACAAGTGGGTACGCTATCGAGGCAACGTGATAGCCGTGTTGCAGTTGATGAGGTCGCTGTGTCTCTGTCTTTTTACCGCCCATCCATCCACCGCCGTGAATGTCGAGCAGCACTCCGAGCGGTTTCTCTGACTCCACCTGCCAGAAGTTCATGAGTTCTTTTTTGTGGACACCGTATTGTATGTTCACGGACGTTGGGACAATATCATTCGGGTCCCTCGGTGCAGCTTTCTTTTCAGCAGGAAGGCATACGTTCGAAGAAGAGAAGATTGCGCAGGCGAGAAGGCTGCATACGAAGCTTTGTTTCATCAGAGTTTTGTCGTGTGGGTTTATGGTGTCTTGGCTGGACTTAGCTAGGGCGAAAGTTTCTTGTTTTTCTTGAGCACCTCAGTGAGCTGATTTTCGCCACCGTGTTCCACCATAGATGGGTAGACGTTATCCCACCATCGGTCATAGCTTTCTGCCATCGCCTGGACGCGTTGAGGCTGCTCGCTTGAAAGATCGTTCTGGCACTGAGGGTCTTTCTTGGTGTCGTAGAGAACCCATGTTCCACGGGGACTTACTCCCCAATGAAACTGACCATTGTTCATGGTGTAGTTGGCACGTGTGCCGCCTTCTTCAATGGATCTCAAGGTGTGGCACTGCATGCCAAGTACTTCTACAGTGCATTCCGGGTTATCGCAGGGTCGGCTCTTTAAGAGCAGATAGTTTCCCTGTCGCACACCAGCCATCGCATACTTATGCTGAGCGGCCATGCCACTGGGCCAACGGCCAACGTGCTGGTAGAGGAGGCGATCGTTATGCCATGCGATTGGTTTTTCTGATGAAAGCAATGGAGTCAGGCTGAAGCCCTCGAGTTGAGGTTGAAGCGTGGTGGGAATCTCGGCATCTGCAAGTTCACAGAGAGTGGGTAAGACGTCGAGATGAGCAGTGAGCGCGGTCACTGTTTTGGGTTTCCACGTACCAGGCCATCGCCAGAATGACATGGCCCGACTGCCGCCTTCCCAGATCGTACATTTACTGCCGCGCATATCGGCGTTGTAAAGATCAAGCCCGACAGTGACGCCATTGTCGTTCATGAATACTATGATTGTGTCCTGATCAATATTTTGCTCTTGGAGAAAACTGAGTAGACGGCCGACGTTGAAATCGATGTTTTCGATCATGCCGAGGTAGGTCGCTTCCTCATCGGTGCATTTTCCACGGTAGTGTTCGATATATTTTTCTGGAGCCAGGAGTGGCGTATGCGGCGAGTATGTGGCCAGATAAAGAAAGAAAGGCTGGTCGCCAGCTTGTTTGATGAAGGACATGGCATGATCAAAATAGAGATCTTCACGGAAGCCTTTGCCTTGGATATGAGTCGGTCGTTGATCATTTTTGTAGATGGTCAACTTCGGGTCAAAGTGCTTTGCACCCTGCAGCGTCCAATCAAAACCTCGGCGGTGTGGGTGATACTCACCATTCCAACCAAGATGCCACTTGCCGATGTGAGCGGTGGTATATCCTGCTGTTTTTAAGATCTGGGGCAAGAGTGTGGCATCATTCCTGAGGTGCTCGCGTGGGGCACGGGTGTGGGTGACGCCGTTACGGAACTCGTGCATGCCCGTCATGAGGGCTGCGCGGGTAGGGGAGCAGGATGGGCTCACGTAGAAGTTGTCAAAGCGAACACTTTCATCATATAGGCGATCAATATGCGGGGTCTTCAAGAGCGGGTGCCCATGCCGACCAAGATCACCGTAGCCCTGATCATCGGTGAGAATAAAGATAATGTTGGGCTGAATCTTTGCATGAATAACGGAGGCGTGGAAGGCAAGGAGCACAAAGAGAAGCCATGGGAAGAGTTTCATAGATGCTGATCAGCCTATGGGTGCGAGTGAGAGTGCAATATTCTTTTTTTCACCTTTAAGCATAATGACTGAAG
Organism: Planctomycetaceae bacterium; assembly: GCA_018694455.1. Lineage (GTDB taxonomy): Bacteria > Planctomycetota > Planctomycetia > Pirellulales > UBA1268 > UBA1268. The sequence continues at coordinate 4,723 of JABHNP010000135.1, forward strand.
AGCGAACTAGCACCAATTGTTGTACTTGATAAGGGGTTTTAGAGGATTGCCTGTGATGCATGGGGCTCGTGAAGAGTCAGAGATGAGAGCTGTGGAGGTAGAAGTCTTGAGTCAGAGTCTCTATTAATGACCACAACCATGTCACCGATGAGTAGTGTCTTGGTGAGTTTTCATTGCACCACAGGAACGGTATTGGTTGGATTAGCAAAGCCACCAGGAAGTTCCATTAGACTTATCTTCCGAAAGTGAATCTCAGCCCCTTCCGACTCGAGACAGATGTAGCCTTTGCGGAAACTGGCGTTGCGAATGCTGTTGACGAACTTGCCATTCACCGAAAGTTTTACGGTGCCATCTACGGCGACGATGACGTAACGATTCCATTGGCCCTTGCCCAAGCAACGGTTCTCCAGAGATTGGCTTCGTGTCCCGCGTGGATTGGCAGGCGTGGCAGTCATTCCTCCGGCTCCAAAAAGTTCTCCGTGTACGTATGCCAGCGGTCGAGGTGTGCCATCTTTTTGTGCATGAAGAAACGGCCACTCTAGTTCCAGCATCTGCACCTCCATCCCCATCGGCAGCCGGCTTCTCTGCGGTTTGGCATCACACCAAAGAAAGACCCCGGAGTTTCCACCAGATTCCATATGACGCCATTCGACAACCAGAACAAAGTTCTCATACATTCGCTCGGATCGCATGACACCAATCGGTTGCCCCTGACACACCAGTAGGTTTTCATCATTCACCGACCACGTCGTTGGTGAGGTGTTTACATCGACCCAGCCACTGAGATCGATGCCATTAAATAATTCAACAAATATTGGGGCAGGCCTAGTTTCCTCAAAGTTTGGGATCTCGCTATCTGACGCTGCCAGTGCCTTTGCATCTGTTGTTACAACCGGTTGACTATTACGAGGAGGTCTTTGCTTTGTCGCTTTTTCCGGGGCGGCAGAGTCTTGAGCCGCTGTCGATACGAGTGCGGTTGCTGCGACGCACAGGGCAGCTATTAAATTTTTATAGTTTATTTTCATTTCCAATGTTCATTTTTCAAACACAGTGTGGTTCGGACATTAAGAATCCCATGTTTAGGAGTGCTGGAGTAGCGGCCTCCCGCCTAAAGTATGTTGAACAACATTAGAGTAAATAAAAATTAGAACAAATAAAATTGCTTCTAATGTGCTGCTGGAA
>JABHNP010000292.1 GCA_018694455.1 Planctomycetaceae bacterium
AGCCACTTCACAACTTTTTCTACTATGGCCGAAACAGTTTCTCCGTCTGTAGCAATGTGAACACCTGCCACCTCATCGTAATATGCTTCTCGTTCTGCAAGCGATTGCTCTACTTCAGAATAAACGTCTTCACCTGCAAGCGGGGGGCGGCGGCTGGCTGTTGTTGCATCGAGTGCAAGACGCTGCCGAGTTTCAGCCACCGATGCCGAGACCCATACAACAGGCACTCTAGCATTCCGAATTATTCTCCGGTTTTCTTCACGCAAAACAACACCACCGCCTGTCGACAATACGCCGTCTGAAACCCTCAGGAGCTCGCGTAAAACCAACGTCTCTTCATCTCGAAACGACGGTTCACCGCGTTCCTGTATAAATGCTCCGACGTCACATGCATGCTTTTGCTCAAAAACCTCATCCGCATCTATTACAGGGCAGTCAAAATATCTTGAAACCCCCTCAGCAATGGTTGTTTTTCCAGAAGCTCGGTAACCCACGAGTATCAGACGAACCACGAACTCCTCCTCTTAGCACGAGCCCATCTTTTATTCGATAATTCTCACGGATGATGTTGCTTGCTTCAGTGCCGATCTCATCACACCTTCTGGTGGTGCATCACCGTGCCAGATCTTAAATTGCTCAGCAGCTTGACGAACAAACATTTCTACACCAGTCACTACCCTACAGCCAACCTCCCGTGATTCTTTGACCAACAAGGTACTTTCTGGGTTATATACAGTATCAAAAACTACCATGTAGGGCCGTAAATGATTCGCTCCAAACGGTGTTTCATTTACTTTGGGATGCATTCCTATTGGAGTCGCATTCACAATACAGTCATAAGGAAGTCGCTGACGAGCCGACCAGTCAACCACTTTACCATTGACTAGTTCAGCAAGTGCGGCAGCACGTGCTGTTGTACGAGAAGAAACAGTTACTTCAACACCCTGTTTCTTCAAGCCAAAGGCAATTGCTCGAGCGGCGCCACCGGCCCCTAAGATGAGTGCTGTCTTCAGTCCAAGACGTCCACCAAAACCAGCGTCTCGTGCCTCAAGGGCATCCTGTATCGCAGAAATAGCTGCAGTCACATCGGTATTAAAAGCGGTGCTTTCTCTTGTCTCGGAATCAAAAGATATCGTGTTAGCGGCTCCAATCTCTTCCACTAAGTCACCCTGCGAAGATACAAACTCTAATACATTTTCCTTATGGGGTATCGTTACGCTCAGACCGGAAAGTGGCCAATGGTCTGCTTTCTTCAGAAAGTCTCCCAAATGCCCTTTTGGGACAAGAAACGGCAGATAAACGGCATCGATACCAGCAGCTGCACAGGCTGCATTATGAACGACCGGACTAAGACTATGGCCAACCGGATCTGCCACCACACCGTAAACCTTGGTTGAAGGAGTAATTGCATCATATCGATACAAGTCACAGAGTTGGCTCCATGGAATCTGTCCTGGTGCCAGTATTTTCTCTGGGTTAAACGGTGCGAATGTAAATGCTGCGCCAAATCGACCCCCGAGCACACGGCTTGGGGTTCCAATTTCACCCATACAAAGTCCAACGGTAGGGGTGTCACTTGATTGGATTAATTCAAGCATCCGAAGGTTATCATTTGGATGATTCGCAAGAGTGGCTATTTTTACGACATCTGCATCGAGGTCAGCTAAGTAAGAATGAAGACCCCGAAGATCATTGGGTGTTCTTTTAAAATCATGAAAACTTATAATCCGTTGTGTTTTACCAAAACGGGGTATGGACTTTGCGACATCGTCTTCGAGATCAACATAGTCTACGCCCTCAGCGATCGCTGTACGAAGAACCGTTAATCGCTCTTCTTCCGTACGTTCCCAATGACCTCCATCCTGCTTGCGTCGGCATGTTGCAATTACGGGACAGGGGCGGTCAGCAAGAAGCCGTTTAACCTGAACCTTACGCTGAATGCAATCCAACCGTAGCTCTACAAGGCCAACTTTTTGCTGACCAAGATGCCGCAGTTCAGTCAAAAGATATCGATGACGACCCCTGGCGAGGCTGACGCAAATCATACAAACCCAACTCTTACTTGGTTCAAAATAAAAATCGATCTTTCAATTTAAATGCAATCTTATTCCAGGCAGCATAGCAAGCAATACTTGTCATGTCCGCCGAAATTGTTTGTCGAGTTCTTGCCTCGATAATACGAGCGAAGTTGGCCTGCCATGAGGGCAATGACCTGTCCCTTGATACCGATGCCGATCTGCAACAAGTGTATCTACTTCTACCTGCGACAGAGCGTCTCCTGCTTTAATTGCAGCACGACACGAGAGACTATGGAGCACCTCGTCTACTACGGCTTGATGATCACCGCCATTCGCAGCCAAGGCAGTGAGTCGATCCACAACCTCTTGAATAATCTCTGACGCTGGCGTCCTTCCTACTAATGCTGGCTTCCCTCGCACAACAACAGTATTGCCACCGAATGACTCTACCTTCACGCCGGAATCTGACAAAACATCAAGATGATTTGTGACAACCTCAAATTCTGAAGATGTAAGTTCTACTTGCTCTGGAATCAATAATGATTGAACTTCAATCACTCCATTCGAAATACGAGTACGAAGCTGTTCATAAAGCACTCTCTCGTGCAAAGCATGCTGATCAATAACTTCTATGCCGCCCTCTGTTTCAACAACTAGGTACCGTTGATGCATCTGGACTGCTCGTTCTTCGGGGAGTTTATTTTCCGTGACTCCTGGAAAGCTCTCTTGCGTAGCAACACTGTCTTCTCCGGTGCCAGAGGCATTTCTCCCTGATAGACCGAAGCTTCGGCCTGATTCCTCCCGGCCACTAACTTCATGCCGAGGCTCACCTCTACTACCTTCCTCTCCTTCAGAGTAAGACTGCTGCCGCTTCCAAATATCCTCCGCTGCCGCCAGTCCGGCTGAAGCCGGTGAAACGCTTCGTGGTGGTTCAAAAGCCGTAGGGCCATCAACCCCAGCGATCGCACGTCGTACTGCGAGCAAAACAAGCCTATGCAGACGACCTGGATCACGAAAACGTACTTCCGTTTTGGCTGGATGAACATTCACATCTACGTACTGCAAGGGGACCTGTAATTGCAAAAAGACTATCGGCTGTCGCCCTGAAAGCAGACGACCACGGTAGCCTTCTTGTACTGCATGCATGATAGAGCGGTCACGAAATGGCCGACCGCTTATGAAGAAGTGCTGGAACCTTCCACTGGCCATATCATCTTCAGGCCTACCGAGGAGAGCCATGACCGATATATCGTCATCAACTTCTTTCGCACAAAGCAAGCGACTCGCTAGCTGACTTCCATAAATATCGGCGATCCGTTGCCGCCATTCACCAACTGCAGGCAAATCATGCACTCGTCTTCGATTGTGAGTGAGTGAAAATGCTACCTCTGGATGTGCCAGTGCTGTTTTTACAAAAGCCTCTGATGCATGGGACCATTCTGTTGCCGGTGTCTTGAGAAATGCACGCCTTGCTGGAATCTTAGAAAATAGTTGGTGCACCTCGATCGATGTCCCAAGCCCACAACCCTCAGGCTGAACGCCTCGATTCAAACCACTATCTACCTCAAGGCGGCTACCGGTACCTAACGCGGTTCTAGTTCGAATAACAACGCGTGAAACCTCAGAAATCGATGCAAGTGCCTCACCTCGAAATCCAAGCGTCTCTATTTTTTCAAGGTCATCCGCACTTCGTAATTTACTTGTAGCATGCGGTGAAACAGCAAGGGGCAACTCCTCCGTTTCAATTCCACAGCCATCATCAACAATTCGTATCAAAGCAACACCGCCTTGCTCTAATTCCGCATCGATACGAGTAGGGTCAGAATCGAGTGCATTTTCAAGAAGTTCTTTTACGACACTCGCTGGCCGTTCAACTACTTCACCAGCAGCGATTCGATTGATCACAGAGACAGGTAATGCTTGTATCTTCCCCATACTTAAATATCCGGCTCTCTTTCAGAACGCCGCCTCACGTGCCAACTAAAAACCAAGAGTGACCCAACATCACTTGAGATGACATTCTAGTGAAGCTTGTATTCTTTGATCTTGCGATAGAGTGTTCGTTCTCCAATACCGAGCATTTCTGCAGTCTGCTCCCGGTTTCCAGCCGCAAGCTTAAGTGTTTCTCCAATAAAAATTTTTTCAATTTCATGAAGAGGACGGCCAACAAGGGACGCAATACCGTTACTCTCTTCATCGCCTTCCGTAGAAATTCCTGCAACCTGTCCAGAATAGGGTTCTAGCTCGAGTGGCAAGTCATCAACATCAAGTGATTCATCGCAATCAACAACGATCATACTTTCAATGACATTTCGAAGTTGACGAACATTCCCAGGCCATGAAAACGCCAGCAGTTTGAGTCTTGCATCACGAGTCATGCTTTTAATTGTTTTCTGATGACGCCGGGATAACTGCTTCATGAAATGCTCAATGAGCAATGGAATGTCGGCAGACCTTTCTTGGAGACTCGGAATTGCAATCGTAACAACTTTCAGACGATGATAGAGGTCACTACGAAAAGTGCCTCCTTCAACCGCATCTTCAAGATTCCGATTTGTTGCAGAAAGTATTCGCACATTAACCCGAACAGGCTGATTCGAGCCCACCCTCGTAATCTCCCCAGACTCTAGAACCCGAAGCAACTTGATCTGAGTGGCCATGGGCATATCTCCAACCTCATCAAGGAAGAGCGTCCCACCATCAGCATACTCAAACTTCCCTACACGATCCGAGGAAGCATCGGTAAACGCACCTTTAATGTGGCCGAAAAGCTCGCTCTCGAGAATATTCTCACTCAAAGCCGCACAGTTAAGCGCTACAAACGGCTTCTTTTTTCTTGGGCTATTCTGGTGAATCGCCTGAGCAACAAGTTCTTTCCCCGTCCCCGTTGCACCCTGAATGAGTACCGTCGCATCAGTCGGCGCAATTCGTTTAAGCCGCTCAATGACGGCTCGCATCTGCGTGCTTGACCCTACTACTCCTTCGAAGCCGAATCGCTCATCAAGACGACGGTTGAGTTCAAGATTCTGCAATCTTAGCCGAACCCCGGCAGATGCTTTTTCAACAGCCTCCCTTAGCTGAGTAAGTTCGAGTGGTTTTTGCAAATACGTGAAGGCACCTTGCTGCATTGCTTCCACTGCTGATGGCACCGTTCCGTGACCAGTGACAACAATAACTTCAGTCTCGACAGATGATTGCTTAGCCAACTTAAGAATCTCAAGGCCACCAATGTCATTCATCATAAGATCAGTGACAACAACATCAAATGAATCTGCATCAAGTTGCTCAGCACCTTCATTACCACCACCAGCGACCGTCACCTTATAGCCAAGTCGCTCAAGGCCTTCGCCCATTGTACGCGCATGCACAATATCATTATCGACTACAAGAACGCGGACAGATCTCGCGATCCCATCAATACTTCCTGAAGAGCTATTTACAACTGAATGAGTCGACATCTTTCACCAACGATTCCATGAAGAACCACACTCTTTTTACGTTTTATGCCCAACTGCTTCTGTTGGCAACCGTGGCGGAGCTGGCAACCATATCGCCAACTTTGTGCCTCGACCAGGAGCACTCTCAATATCAATTGATCCGCTGTGAGCTTCAATAATCTTGCGAGCGGTTGGGAGACCAAGCCCCGACCCTCCTTGTTTGGTTGAGTAGAATGCCTCAAACACCCGAGCAAGTGTCTCAGCTCCCATACCAGGGCCAGTATCGATCAATTCAATCATGACTCCGAGCCCAGAAGCTCGCGTCCTTACCATTAGCTGTCCGCCTTCTTCCATCGCTTGAGTCGCGTTAATCAAAAGATTTAATATCGCCGACCGAAATGTTTCTCGATCAATCCGCACTGCAGGCAATTCCGGGTCGAGATATCGCACAAGTTCAACGCCTGCATCATCAGTCCGCGGTTGAAAAAAATCTAGCAACTGCTCGAGCTCAACGTTGAGATTACCTGGCTCTGGGTCTATTCCCTCCTGCCTGGAAAAATCTAGGAAATCATCCAACAGTTTCTGCAAACGATCGCATTCCTGCCGAACAAGATCAATTTTTGCTTTTGCTCTTCGGGCTGTCTGATTCGCTGCCGATTCATCACCGAGCGAATTAATATCTTCTCCGAGCAGTTCCATATTTAAACGGATACTAGACAACGGGTTTCGAATCTCGTGAGCAAGCTCGCTTACGAGTTTGACTAACTCCGAATATGTATCACCCTCACCTGGAATTTGATCCGTGAGCAGTGCTGGTTGTCCCATAATCACAGCGCCCAAAATATGCTGGACTTCTTCAGAATACAAACTCTCCGCAGGGTTCTCAATGAGATAACCCTGCAGAGAGGAATATCTTCAAACTATTCCGTTTCTGCAGCCGGCTCTGCATCAGCAGTAGCCTCTTCCATAGCTGCTCGGCGACTCAGTTTCACGCGATCCTGTTCGTCAACAGCAATGACTTTGACTCGCATTGTGTCACCGACCCGGCACACGTCACCAACATTCCCAACATACTCATTCGAGAGTTCACTGATGTGACACAAGCCGTCTTTACCAGGAACAAGTTCAATGAAGGCACCAAAATCTTTTACGCTTGTTACACGACCCTCATAGATCCGACCAATCTGAATCGATGCCGTAAGGGCTTCAATTTTCGCTAGCGCTGATGTCGCACTTTCGGCATCGTGACTCGCTACAGTAACGGTTCCGTCATCTTCTACTTCAACATTCGCTCCTGTTGTTTCCTGAATAGAGCGGATTGTCTTCCCACCCGGACCAATAAGGAGGCCTATCTTTTCGGGATCAATATGCGTTCGCAATAACCGCGGTGCCCACCCTGATATTTCATCGCGAGGTCTCCGTACTGACGAAAGCATTGCACGAAGGATTTCAAGACGGGCCTCTCGAGACTGAGCAAGCGTTGCCTTGATAATGGCAGGAGATATTCCATTGATTTTAAGGTCGAGCTGGATACCAGTGATACCATTTTGCGAACCTGCAATTTTGAAGTCCATATCACCAAAATGATCCTCGTCACCAATAATATCAGTGAGAAGAGTCCATTTATCTTCTGATTCTTTTACCAGACCTACCGAAATGCCAGCGACAGGATTCGTAATTGGCACACCCGCCGCCATTAACCCAAGGGTCGCACCACAAACCGATGCCATCGAACTAGATCCATTCGACTCCAAGATGTCAGAGATCACACGAATCGTATATGGAAAAACGTCTGGGTCAGGAAGGACAGGCTTCACACTTCGCTCGGCAAGAGCTCCATGGCCTATTTCTCGACGGCCAGGCCCACGAATCGGCCGGACCTCGCCTACTGAAAACGAAGGGAAGTAGTAGTCAAGCATGAACTTCTTTGAATATTCCTCGAACAGACCATCGACTCGCTGCTCGTCTTTGCCAGTCCCGAGGGTCACCGTTACAAGTGCCTGAGTTTCTCCACGCTGAAAAAGAGCTGAACCATGAACACGGGGCAGTAGGTCGACTTCGCATTCAATTGATCGTAACGACTTGGAATCTCGACCGTCTGGACGAGTACCACCAAGAATCAACTCTCGAATAGCATACTCTTCGAGGCCGTGCCAAACGTGCGAAAAGTCACCTTCACTCACGGAGTCATCGCTACCTGCTTTGTCGGCAGGACAAACCTCACTCTTCGCCCGCTCCTTAAGAGCTTTTACAGCCTCGCCTCGCTCAAGTTTTCCTGTGATTCCTGCTGCTGCTAAAAGCTCCACGTAATAGGCCGACTTGAGACGATCTCTGAGCGGAGCATAGTTTGGTAGTTCGTATTCTTTCTTGGGCTTACCTGCCTTGGCGGTGAGCTCTTCTTGCATTTCACAGATTGTAATAATAACTCGATGTGCTTCGTCTAAAGCTTCAAGCATTCGTTCTTCTGGCATTTCACGAGCAAAACCTTCAATCATGAGAATTGCTGTTTTACTGCCGGAAACAACGAGATCAAGATCACTCTCTTCGAGTTGGTCCTGCGTTGGAAACGGCACAAATTCTCCGTTAACCTGAGCCAATCGCACATTGCCAATTGGACCTTCAAAAGGTAATGGTGAAATGCAGAGTGCAGCAGATGCACCAATCATCGCCAGAATATCTGGATCATTTTGGCGATCACTTGAGAGCGTCTGTGCCTGAACTTGAACTTCATCATGAAATCCTTCAGGAAACAGCGGCCGAATGGGGCGATCGATCAGGCGACTAGTAAGTGTTTCTTTCATTGTTGGTCGGCCTTCTCGCTTCAGAAAGCCACCCGGAAACTTACCTGCTGCCGCAGTTCGCTCCCTGTAATCACAGGTAAGTGGGAAAAAATCTATTCCCGCTCGTGGTGCTCCCGTTGCCGCGGCAACAAGGACTGTTGTTTCTCCATAAGAGACCAGCACACTCCCAGCGGCTTGCTTTGCCAGCAAGCCAGTTTCGAGTCCTAATACTTCCTGACCTACCTTGCGTTCAACACGATGTTTCATTGTTATTAATTCCTTCCTTCTTATTGATTTATCACTCCCGATACCCGATGCACCAGTTCGTTACTGGTAATGACGGGACTTAACATGAAAGCGTTCACCAAAACCGTTAATTTTTATTGCACTAAAATCAAAACCATCATGACCCCAATCCCTCCCTTAAGATCACGAGAAATCGAAGCTTCATCGCAACGGATATAGAGAGAATAAAGCCCAACAGTGAACAAAGATGGTAAACATCTTTTCACTCCACCTAGAAACCGCAGTCGAATCAAGAAGCCACAGCGGTTTGCCAGAACTACTTACGAATACCAAGACCTCGAATGATGTCGAGATACCTCTGCGGAGCGACACGTTTGAGATAATCGAGAAGTCGTCTGCGGCGACTGACCATGAATAAAAGGCCTCGACGACTTGCAAAGTCTTTCGAATGCTTTTTAAAGTGATCAGTCAAATGCGTGATTCGTGCGGTAAGCAGCGCGATCTGTACTTCTGCAGAACCTGTGTCTTCCTGCCCACGGCGATGGGCACCAATGAGTTCTTGCTTGCGTTCCTTAGTCAGCGTCATCTTCGTTATTCGCCCTCCGTGGGCGATTAGTAGGTTGTTTTCTCTAAATCTATTACTGTCGAAAGTGTACCTTTCGACAGTAATAATGCAATAAGAGTCCCGGAGACTGCACCATACTGTCCGCTAGGCACTTTTTGCGGCAACCTTGCCGCTACCGGATGTCACAGTTTGCCCCGCACCACGTGGTGTATGAACGACATTCCAGACAAGACCCAATCTCTCCATTGCCAAAATGACCCAGTAGGTCATGTCAAATTCCCACCATTTATGTCCGTGTGCAGCCATCCTTTGAAATGCATGATGGTTGTTGTGCCACCCCTCCCCAAAGGCAAGGAGCCCGACCCACCAAAGGTTCCGAGAATCATCAGTCGTTTCATAGTTCCTGTAACCCCAAATATGTGTGGCTGAGTTCACAAACCAAGTTACATGAAAGACGTAGACCATTCGGACAGCAAGTCCCCAAAGCAACCATGAAATTCCGGTCTGAGGGCCATAAATTGCCCAGCCAGTCGCCAACAAACCACCGCCGATCACAAAATGCCAAAGCAGAAACGTTTTGTGAAAAAAAATAACACCGGAATCCTTTGCTAAATCAGGTGCCCAACGGTTCACGTGAGCATCGACCTCAGCCGCCGAATGCTGAGGAAAGAGCCAAAGCATATGGCTCCAAAGGCCGCCGTCTCGAGGACTATGTGGATCACCGTCTTGATCACTAAATGCGTGATGCTTACGGTGATTCGCTACCCAAACAATAGCGGAACCCTCACCGGAAATTCCACCTACAAATGCGAAAAACCATCGAACGGGTGTCGAGGTAACAAAACTTCCATGAGTGAGTAGACGATGGTATCCAAGAGTCACACCGAGGCATCCGGTCACCCAACACAGTACAAGACAGATAGCGAGACCAGACCAAGAAAAGTAAAACGGAGCAGCCAAGGCAGCTAAATGCATACCAGCAATCCAAATAAGCGTTGGCCAATCAATCCCATTCTCCCCAGCATCCTTTCCGTCTGATCGTGGCTCTGCCTTTGTATTCCCAGAAATTTCAGTCGCTGTTGACTTCGCCGCATCAGGACCATGAATAGCTGCTCGACCAAATTGGCAAGCCTCATCCTCAAGATCGATGGACCGACGTGACTGATCAGTTGAAGCCGCTGGCAAAAGGGTGCTCGGAGTCATGGATTTTCCTGAGTATGCGTTGGTGCTACTTTCTCTCGCTCAATGATTAAAGGAGATGCTTATAGTCTTACCAAATACCTGATTACGACCATGCCAATCGGTCGAAAACCTGTTGGAGAAATGTCAAAATTACGTCAAGATTTCAGTTTATGACTCTTTATGTAGACATTTCCAGTGAAATACACAGGAGTTTCAACGATACGCATTCGGAATCGGCAAAACAGAAAGCAACCATGCTGTGACATCAGTTCCTGGGACGGCTGGGGGTCGCGTCCCCGAGAGAAGCCATGCAAGACGATCTAAAGTTGCCGCCTGAACCGGTTCGAGAATAACCGGCAACTCCTGAGACTCCAAAAGACAACCCGATCGCCCCGGTAACGCCCGCAACTGCAGGCCTTCCGAATCGATCACCAAACCAAAACCAAGCCGTTGAAAAGATCGTGCCTGACTACCACTAAGGTGATGGTACGCTTCGTCAATTCTGCACCCCAATATCCTTACGAGACGGTCTATCCATACTTGCTCAATCTCACCGCGATCAGCAACACACACGCAATCAACATTTTCAATACGACTTCGTGACCACAAAAACTTATTCAGAGTGATCTTGGCTGCACCTTGAAGATGCGAAGACAGCATTGATGTCGTTGCATCTAAGTCGACATGATCTATCGTTCCAGAACATTCCGCAGTCCAATCTCCACCCGCATTAGAGATATCGATCTGCCCTGAGAAAACTGCCTTATCTCCAAAGTCCCAGTGCCTGCCACCACTCTCCCGAAGGGCTGCAAAAATACATGAAACCGGAATCGCTTCAGAAACATTCACTTGTACTTCCGTAACGTGTTTTTCTGCAGAGCCATTGCGTGAACCGTGCTTCAACACTCGTGCGACACGAATCTCATTTTTATCATCATCTCGAAAAAAGAAACGAATTGCACGCCCAGATCCAGCAGAAACACATTCAACACGAAGTGGTCGTACTTCACTATTCTCTATTGAACCAGAGTCCTGCCATGCAAAATCCTTAATATCAATTAAGTAGTCTTTCTGGAACTGAATAGGCTCTGATAGCCATCGGTCTACTAGGCCGACAACAAATGGAATTGCATGTTGATCTAATACGAATCCACCAACTGCCAGCCGTACTTCATGTTTCGAATTAACAACAGACACACTCGACAGAGACTGCCCAGCAACCTCGATGCCCGTAAGCTTCAAACATCCTGGCTGAGGATGCGTCATGCCCTCAACCTGAACTTGCCTCCCAAGAATCTTTGAGGCTTTGTCCGCAATTTGTTGGCGATACCCTTCTGATTGACGCAGGGCAGCGAAATAGCACAGGCAACAGGTCGGCACGACGCACAGAACGATAAATGCAAGCCTGATCCGCCATATTTTTACAGTTGACTGTTCGACGAACATCCTTGTTCAACTCCCGCCATGTGTAGCCGTCTTCGTAATCTAGCGACTCGCTACTAACTGTTGAAAAAGCTTCCAACGGGCCTGCATCTCTTCAATGCTGTCGCCCCCAAACTTGTCCACAAGTGCGGCTGCTACTGAAAAAGCGACCACATTTTCAACAATGACACTGCATGCACTGACTGCACAAACATCACTCCGCTCATATGCAGCCGACTCTGACTCCTTGGTCCTCAGATTAATTGAATCAAGTGGCTTTCGTAGCGTGCTAATTGGTTTCATTGCTGCACGGATGACGAGCGGTTGGCCATTCGTAATCCCGGCCTCAAGGCCGCCAGCGTTGTTGGTCGGACGAACAAACCCAAGCGTTGGGCCAGATCGCGCACTCTGCTCATAATGGATCGGGTCGTGAACCTCTGAGCCAGGTCGTCTTGCAGCCTCGAAGCCCATCCCAATCTCAACACCTTTAATAGCTTGCACCGCCATGACGGCCTGAGCTAATTGACCATCGAGCTTACGATCCCACTGAGCATGAGTTCCTAGACCGATAGGCAGTCCATCCACACGCACTTCAACGACTCCGCCAAGCGTATCGCCATCTTTTCCAATCTTGTCGATAAGATCCTTAATCTGATCATCTTGCTCCGGATGAAGCGAGTAGACCTCACTCGAATTTCGAATTTTGCGCAACTCCGGAAGTTCGCCATCTCGGCCACCGAGAACAACGCCCCCTAACTCAGTCACCCAGCCCGCGACTTCTATTCCAAACAAGGTCAGTAATTGACGCGCCAGTGCCCCAGCCGCGACGCGAACTGCGGTTTCACGGGCACTTGCCCGCTCTAATACGGGACGAACTCCACCAAGATGCTTTATAGCACCAGGTAAATCTGCATGCCCAGGCCTGGGACGTTCAATATCATCCATTCGTTCGATCTTGGCATCACGATTAATCACTTGCAACGCTAACGGACTACCGAGTGTTTTACCTCTCCAAAGACCCGACAAGAACGTCACTGTATCTGTCTCGATACGCTGTCGTCCACCGCGGCCATACCCCCCCTGACGCCGTTGTAACTCACTGTCGATAACATCCGTATCAACAGGAAGTCCCGCTGGAAAACCATCTACCAAGGCAGTTAGTGCCGGCCCATGAGATTCGCCAGCAGTCCAATATCGAAGCATGAGAAAATCTATAATCTGAGAGGTGTGAAAAAAGAAATACGCAACCCAATATTCCGACAAGGAAAACTTAAGCCTGTGTCAACGCAAAATTGAGCTTGTGTCAACAAAAAATCAAGCCTGTGACTATTTACAGTCTACTCATCAGGTCCTTTTGACCATAGAGTGTCAACCGGCCTCTAACAAGGCAGACTCCCTGTAAGTCTGTGGCAGACATCGAGATACTTTTGCCGCGTACCGTCGACTATTTCTGGCGGTAGAGGAGGGGGGGGACTTGTTCGATCCCAGTCGCAGGAAACCAGCCAATCACGAACGAATTGCTTATCAAAGGACTCTGGAACATTTCCCTTACCCACTGACCCAGACGGCCAGAACCGAGAGCTGTCTGGGGTGAGGACCTCATCAATCAGCATTAATTGACCATTTTTATCATAGCCCCACTCAAATTTTGTATCGGCAAGAACAATACCCTGCCTTTCCGCAATGGTTGATGCCTTCTCGTACACTAAAATACTTTGCTCCCGCAACTCCGATGCAAGGGATTCACCGAGAGACTTTGCCATGGTTTCAAAAGAAATATTCTCATCGTGCCCCTCAACTGCTTTGGTAGCAGGAGTAAATACCGAACTTGGCAGCCTATCACCTGAACGCAGATTGGATGGGAGAGAAATACCGCAGACGGTACCCCACTTCTGGTACTCAACAAGACCTGAACCAGCAAGCCAGCCTCGCACGACACATTCAAATGGAATGACATCAGCAGTTTTTACAAGCATTGAGCGATCGCGAAGCAGTTCTAAATCAACCGTTGCAGGAAGCCCCATCTCACCAACATCCGTCGTCACAAGATGATGTGAAATAGACTGATTCTGTTCTGACAACCAGTCAAACCAAAACTTTGAAACAGCCGTCAATATCTTGCCTTTATCAGGTATTGGTGTCGGCAAGACCCAATCGAAAGCACTCACTCGATCTGTACTCACGATGAGCATGTAGGGTTCATCATCCAACTGCAACTGGTAACAGTCTCGGACTTTGCCACGAATCGGTGTTCCGATTGGCAAATTTGTTTCTATAACGGCAGAATGAATTGATGACATCATAGCCAGCTTTTTCTTTTATAAGACGCGACATCTAGGAGGCTGTGACAATAACAAAACAATCGCCACGAACGCCAAGAATGCTTGAAAACACCTGGTTAGCATCCTAACAAAAATCTCGTGACATTCGTGGCAAACCGACAAGCGATGGCCCATCAGTATCGCTTTCATCCCAGGCTGCCAGCTGTTCTGCCAAGAGATGCACCACTTCACCACGCCGCTGAATGCGACCTTCAATCATCAAGACCGGTGTACGCCTATCTTGAGCATCGCAATGTTGCCAGACAGCTTTTGGAACAACAGCGTTCATAGTGCCTGTTTCATCTTCGAGTGTTAAAAAGATTATTCCTTTTGCTGTTGCTGGACGCTGACGTGACAAAACTACACCTACAACGACGACTCTACTACCTTCCGCCCGAGTACAGGCAGTAACAGCCGCCACAATTCCGAGCTGCGAAAGACGTTTACGAACAAATTGTAAAGGATGAGCCCCGAGAGACAGTCCTGATGTCTGATAATCTGACAGTACGTCCTCAAGAGGTGACGCTGCCGGTAGATTCACTACCTCACCAGAACCACTTTTCATTTCATTCAAACCATAACAGCCACCTACTTCAAATAATGGCATACTTCCGGGCTCAGGATTACGCTCCATTGAGTCCCATATTGCCTGCCTTCGATCTCCAGCCAAACTCTTTAAAGCTCCAGCGCGTGCTAACGAAAGAAGCTGACTCTGTGTTACATGACATCGCCTCACAAAATCTTGAACACTCACGAATCGACCTGATTTTCTAGCCTGGCCAATACGAGAGCCGATTGTTTCACCAAGTCCGTGAACCTGCTCTAACCCAAGTCGAATGGCATGCAAGGATTTATCAGAAACTTCAAGCGTTGCATGCCATTCGCTACCCTGAACACAAACAGGCAAAATGGTCACTCCATGCTCCTGGGCATCACGAACAAGCTGGGATGGGGCATAAAAGCCCATTGGCTGACTGCCTAACAGCGATGCTGTAAACGCTGCTGGATAATGTGCTTTGAGCCAAGCTGATACATAAACCAACAATGCAAAGCTAGCAGCATGTGACTCTGGAAATCCGTATTCACCAAAACCTTTCAGCTGCTGAAAGACTTGCTCTGCAAACGACGACGAGAGACCCCGCGACACCATTCCGTCTACTAGCCGTTGATGAAAGCCATGAATTACCCCTGTCCGACGCCAAGCCCCCATTGCTCGTCGCAGTTGATCAGCTTCACCTGGGGTAAAACCGGCAGCCACCACTGCAAGTCGCATCGCCTGCTCTTGAAACAGGGGTACGCCAAGTGTTTTTTCAAGCACTTCTCGAATTTCCTGACTTGGATAGCAAACCATTTCTTCTCCTTGACGTCGCCGAAGATATGGATGCACCATATCTCCTTGTATTGGTCCTGGACGAACAATTGCTACCTCGATAACAAGGTCATAAAAACAGGCTGGCTTTAAACGTGGCAGCATACTTCGCTGCGCACGACTCTCGATTTGAAACACTCCTACCGTATCTGCCTTTGAAATCATCTCGTATACACTTGGGTCTTCGGCAGGCACTGTTGCCAGAGTCAAGCACGGACCACCAACTTGCTTGACAAGATCAAACGCACGGTGAATAGCCGAAAGCATTCCTAACGCAAGGCAGTCAACCTTTAAAATACCGATTTCATCGAGATCATTTTTATCCCACTGAATAACCGTACGATTATCCATACTGGCTTGCTGAATCGGCACTAATTCACAAAGATCACCTCGTGTCATAACCATACCACCCACATGCTGCCCAAGATGACGTGGAAAGCCGATCAATTGCTTCACAATCATGATGAGTCGTTGGCCTGATTCACTACGTGGATTCACACCAGACTCTGTTAATCTTTCAGGCAATTGTTCTGCACTATCACCTACGTCAAGAATTCTCGCTAACTGATTAATTCGATCAAGTGAGAACCCAAGCACCTTGGCTACATCCCGAACAGCTGATCGCAACCGGTAACAGATCACTTCGGCAGTCATTGCCGAACGCATACGACCATAGGTTTGATAGATATATTGCAACACCTCCTCTCGCCGATGATGCTCGAAATCAATATCAATATCAGGAGCCTCTTGCCGTTCACGACTCACAAACCGTTCAAAAAGTACATTCATTCGAGCAGGATCGACTGATGTAATACCGAGGCAATAACAGATAGCAGAATTCGCTGCCGAGCCTCGCCCCTGGCAAAGAATGCCTCGTTGGCGAGCGAAACGAACTAAGTCAAACACAGTAAGAAAATATGCTTCATAGCCAAGCTCATGGACAAGAGATAGTTCGTGCTCTAAAAGACCGGCTACTTTTCCGGGGACTCTATTTAGATAACGCTTCCGTGCCCCTTTCCATGCCAAGTCATTCAAATAATCTTTTGGTGTCCGACCAGGCGGCACAACTGCATGGGGATACTCGTAATGCAAATCATCGAGTGAGAACGTACAGCGACTGGCAATCTCGAGCGTACGATCTACAGCATCTGGGAGCATGGAAAAACGTTCGACAACCTGCTCCACACATTGCATGTGACGCTCACCGTTCGACAGCAACTCTCCTTGAATCGAATCAATTGTCCTACCATGCCGAACTGCAGCAAGAACATCGTGGAGTGGCTGGCGATCACGGCAGTGGTAGCGAACATCACCAGCGGCTACCAATGGCACATGAGTTTGATGAGAAAGTTTTGCATATTTTTCAAAACGCTCTTGGTCGTCTCCTTCCATTGCAACTTCGGCCAACCCATATATTTTTTCACCAAGCCTGTCCTGCCATTCACGAATAGAAACTGCTGCTAATTCGACAGACCCAGGCAAGCGAGCCAATGGAAGACCTGCGAGTAGGCCCTCTGCATGGGCAGCCACCTCATCAGCAGTAAGAAAACACCGAGGGCCATGGTCTTGTAATTCGCTCTTATTTCTTCCGCCGTATTTACGCGAACAGCCTTGTTTCAAAAATCCTGTGGTCAGCAACCTGCATAGATTCGCGTACCCCTTCTTGTTGGCTACCCAGAGAACAAGTGGCGCAGCATCTACAGGCTCTACAAAAGCACCTATTACCAGATGAACTCCCACTTCTTTAGCTGCGGCATGTGCCCGCACGACTCCTGACAGACTTGCTCGGTCAGTTATTGCAATTGCGGTGTATCCTAAGGCAGCCGCCTGCACGACCAGTTCTTCTGGATGCGATCCTCCTTGTAAAAACGAAAAGTTTGTTGTGCAGTGAAGTTCTGCATAGCGGCCACAACGAATCTGCATGAAATTGCCTCTGCCTCTCAATCAACACCCTGTACGGCCCACCTCAAAGCGACATATACCACCGAATTCACTTCATCCATATGTTCCATGAAGAAACCATGCTCGCTTTTGAAGGCCACGAAATATCCAGAATCGCCCTCCGAGGTTCGTTTCACAGATGTAATAGTCTCGCCGCACCGTTGGACCACGCCACCAAGCTGTTTCAATTCGCTCTGGTCCACGAGTACGCATTACTACATGGACCCGCCCTTTCCATGAAAAACGCACCGGCACTCCATGAACACCCAACGAAGACACCTCGAGCAATTGAGGACGAGAGAGCAGAAAAATTGGACGACTAGGACCTACAACAGACTTTGAAACCTGTGTTTTCTTTGATTCGTGTGCATGGCCTGAACGACACGAACCTGAAGTACCCATCACATGAACTACTGGTGCTGCAACCCAAGATGCTTCTGGCTGGATATCAGACAACAACTGTGGCTCAACAACTGCACCACTTCCTAGTCGGCTTGTTAAACGATTTAGAAGTATCTCGAACTGTGACATATCTGATTGTACTGGACTACGAAAAAGCGTTTGTTGCCGGCAGGGCAGGGCGTCTGCCGACAACACTTCTACCGACACTCCAGTAATTTCTCTCGGAAGATGGGTCCGTTCGAATCGCAGCATTACAAGATCCACCAAATGACTCGTCTTTGCTGTTGGCTTATAAAGACCGACCTCAAGAATCGTTGATCCCCGAACTCCATTTGTGCCTAGCCTTACTTGCAAACTGCTTGCTCCCCGATTCGTAACAACGAGCGGACGAATGCATTGATGGACCAGGCTTTCGATTAATTGACGAAAATACTTGTAGTCAAGATCACGGCTGAGAACTGGCATTTCAAACGAATGAGTCGCCCCCGAAAGATCACTCTCTTGCAATGGCGTGAGCGGATCTGACGCCTCACCAAGAAAGCGAGAAATCTGCAAGGAAACAACTGGTCCAAAACGCTCCTGAAGGCTCACTCTCGGCAAACGTAACAATTGACTGATTGACTCAACACCAACTTCAGCCAGCGAATC
Source organism: Planctomycetaceae bacterium (assembly GCA_018694455.1). Classification (GTDB taxonomy): domain Bacteria; phylum Planctomycetota; class Planctomycetia; order Pirellulales; family UBA1268; genus UBA1268. The sequence goes on from JABHNP010000292.1 coordinate 18,332, forward strand.
GACTACATCAACTGGTAACCGCAGTGACATAATCGGCATCGAACCAAGAATTTGACGCTGCTGACCTGAAGGCACAAGAACCCACCGCTGCTGGCGACTCAACCAATGACCATGACGTGAACTACGAGGCTTTTCCTTTTCTAGACAAGTAGAGCCGCGAGCACTTCTACTTATTTTCTTACAAAAATCACTCGATGCTTGCTGATTCTTTGCAGCAAGCCGATCAACACAAAGAGCAGCCACCCAAGAGGCTGCTGGAGTATCGGCAATGGCTGCCCGAGCATGGATTCCACGAGCCGCTAATACCCAAACCACCATGCGGACAAGTGATAACTCACCACCAAAAAATCGAGCTGTATCAGAAACATCAATCTGCAAACTATTCACCGAACGAGTGCTCTGTTTTTTCACCTTCCCACGAATAACATCTGGACCAATCGCAACCACCGGAGAAAATCGGTGACACCAGCGACCCAGTGTCTCAAGCACACGAATATCTCCAATACTATCTTCATGAAGAATACGTGCGACACGAGAAGCCCACTCACCATAAACTGAAGTGAGTACTGCCAATGCTTCTGATAAAGAAAACCCCGACTGAATAACTGGCTGAAATCCTCGACGCGTCTCAGGCGGCATAACCCAAGCCCAGGACACTACAGACAGAACCCCACGTGCATTCTTTCGACAAACGAAAACGGGGAATTCTCTGAACCCTGGCTGTTGAAGCAACTGTCGCTGCACCGGCCAACGGGGCAGCACTACGGTCATGATACGCGACGCACTTTTTCCTGACATTCTGACTGCTCCATGGTCTCATGAAAAATTCATATGCGTCTCGTGAAAACCTACGTATTCTTTACCGCTTGTGAGATCAAGAACACACTCAACAGAGGGCTCGGGCACAGCAACCATTGCGTCCCACTGACCACCCACTTGCATTAACGTGAATGCCCGAGAATGAATCCAGTGACCTGATATTGATTGGCACATTGCCGGATCAACATTTTCACACGATGCCCCATGCCGATATCTACTCCGAAGAGAATGAGATAATCCCACCTGAATTCGTGCTTCCGCCCATGTTGGCTCACGACGTGCATTAGATGGTCGCACGAACAAACCTACAGCACCACTCGACCTTGCAGCCAGTTGCCATCGGCGCATTGCTATAGACGAAACGCGTGCTGGCCAGCCAACTACCGCTGCAATACTTGGACAACGCAACAACTGATCAATTGTCCAAAACTCATCGGCTTCATTCGCAGGGTACACAATATAAAGCAGATGTTCTTCTCTGCTGTTCACTGTATTTTTCTTGCTCCAGCGACTACGAACATTCGAATAACTTTGGGGCAACATAGGTTGTGTAGATTCCAACCACGGCATAATCGATGGTGGATAAAAACTTCTTGCACGATCTACAAGCACCACAGGACGACGTTCAGATAATTCATTCGCTGCCTGCAAATGGACAGCAACAGCCAAAGCTAAAGTTGTTGCCCCAGAAGCTGATGCCATACCATCACCGTCCGCCTCAAGCCATTCCATAAGGGTGCCTAATCGCACCCCTCTATGCCTCAAGAGACGATCAAGTGAAGGCAGCCCACTGCTTACAACTGTCGACCTGGATTCCTCACCAATATATTTTGGTAATGAGGAAGAAGCTGAAACCATGCTAGAAAGCTGCTGCAAATGTGCACGACTGCCCGCCTGATCAAGCTTAGAAAACCGTGGATGTGTGGAAATATTCTTTGTCACAACGTAAAACCAAAGAGAAACATACTGTACTTACGTACAGTACTTATTCTCCCGGTGTTCGTCAAGACTTTAATTCATCATAAATTTACTATTTATATAATAAAAAAATCTTCCTCCATTTTTCTCCTGAGGCCAATTCACTCATCTCTCATGCAACACAAACACCGACCTGACCTCCCTCTTTTGGGTGCGCCCTCCACGAGGCTTATCAGCCTGATTATCTACGGATACATCACACTTCTTTTTGTCCTCAACTGCAACAAACTGTCCGCACAAGATTTCACCACATTTCAACAGAACGACTCACCGGCTATTAGTAAAGCATTAGGCTTCACACCAAAACATTACCGTCAACTTGAGCCATCGCTCTACTACCTCTCGCAGCGATATGCCGACAGCTTGAAAAGCCTCTCTCTACCAGAACGACAAACTCGACTCGTAGCTCTCGCACAATTCATTGATTCAAAGAGGAATGCCGTTACAGACGATCCCGTCATTGGACCTGGCTGCAATTTGATCGGATTACTTGATCCCGACCATGGACTTGATCCAAAAGAAATTCTATCACTTGCCAAAGCCTATGGTTGCACATCGACTATTTTCAAAAAGACTGATCCCTCAGAGACTTTAGAAAATGTTGGGGATAAATTTCTTCAGTCGGTAGCAAATGCTGTCAAATCAAAAGACATTCCAACAACAGTCATTGTCCTAGGGCATGGTCTCCCGACAGAAATCCAGAGCTACCACATTCCAGTTGACCGACTTGCAAAAACAATTCTTACAGCTGCTACACACGTAGATAACACTTCTTCAATTATCGACTTAAGTCATCTAACAATAATTTGTGATGACTGCTACAGCGCTGACTTCATGATTAATCTTGCTACGATGTTAACTCATTCCTGCAGCGACCAGTCCCTCGATCTAAAACAATTACCAACACTTATTGCTGGCACGAATCGAAACTGCGTTGGTCATGCCGACGTCGGAAAGAAGTTCGTACCCCACTTCTGGCGCAACGTTATTGAATTGTTCTACATTCGGCAGCCCCACCCAACGTCAATAACTCTGGGAGACTTTTTCGGAAAGGTTGACAACATGATGTTTGGTTACGGAAGAAGCCCAATAATCCAAGGATCTCATGTCGTCGGCTACAGACTCACAAACCCAGAAATGATCCAAGACCCAGTTGTATTTGTCCCCTTAAATGACGCTGACCTCAAGGCACTCAGAGCAGCCCTCGGCATGAAGAAAGAGGATGCGTGCGACCTCTTTTTAGACATCGGCTAGACACCCTTTGCCTCACTCCTCTCAAAACAAATCACATAATTGCTCTTTTTCAGTCTGTACTCAGGCTAATTTTAAACAGCCGATACATTGGCAGGTGACGGTACGGCACTTGGAGCGTTAGCATCGCCAAACTCGTCACGTATATTCTGCCACCTGCTGTTCCATGAGGAACTCCGTCAATCCTCCAACTACCTTTAAAATCTCCACTTTTTTCCTGAGTTCGAATGAGATGTTCTCGCATACGGTGATTCCAGAGATCAAAATTATTCCCTTCAAGATGATGAAGGACCTGTGTCGCATAATAATAGAAATACATATCACCTAAACTTGCCCCTTGTTCTGGGGGCTGATTTTCCATCAAGTACTTACTGCCGGCTACTAGATCTTGCTCATCTTTTTTCCATCCAAGATACTGCTGCGTAAGCAAACCAGCGGCTGTCATACTTCGTTTCTCAGCACTCTCGGCAGCACCCGGCTGATAACAATATCGGGATAACAGCAGGCCCTCTGGACCAACGCCGCACGAATCAACAAAGCGGCGAGCGCGCTCAAGCGAGTCAGGAAGCACACTGATTCCTGTTAGCTGGGCACTTCGTATTGCCAGAAACACCCACCCAGTTGCAGAGAGATCACCCGGCTGGTTTGGTGAGTAACGCCACCCCCCTCCGGCCTGATGTTGTGCATTGAGGAGATATTTCAGGGCTAACTGTGCATGCCCTCGAAGGCGATCATCACCAGATAATCCATATGCCTCACAAAGTGCAATCGTTGCCAATGCATGAGCATAGGTCCCACCATCGAGACGTCCATCATTAATATCGTTACTACGCTGCTGACTGAGAGCAAGAAAAATTAATCCACGCTCAACAACCTGTTGATATTGCTGAAGCTCGTCTTGACCCTGAGGCACACGGCTGTGTGCGATACCTTCACTAAGAAAAGGCAGTAACGCAAGGGCCGTGGCACCGATTGGATTGGGACTCGGCCCCTTTTCAGTTCCACTGTCCCCAGCATCTTCGAGAGAACCATCCAACGCCCATGACCCATCACTACGCTGACAGCTTGCTAGCCAGGCAAGGCCTTCGCCTATTGATTCCAAGGACTCGGGGGTAGCGCCGTAAAAATCAATGAGCGCCTGCTTGCTCGCGAGTGTAAGACGCCCACCTATCGACCCTTTTCTCCGCAGAGGGGCGGCGTCAGACGGATCTATGAAAATCTTTTTAATTGCAGAGACATTTATTATTCCGGCAGGTAATTTTTCCTCATCTTCAGCCAAAACTCGAACCACCATAAAGTTTGATGTCTGCAAATCACCGGCAGATGCCACAATCAAACTTGAACGTACTTGAGGGCGAGCAGTTGGAGATACAGACAGCGTTACCGAAACTTCCTGATCACCTGCCGCCACTGGGCTCACTAGGGCATCAACTCCATCTGGGAGATTTTTTATTTCGACTTTTAGTGGCCCCTTGTATTTCTTCCGTTGAACAGGCAGTCGAATCACTTCATTAGCTTTTTGCTTTAAATCAATAACACGAAACGACTCTACCCGAAACGGATAGCGAGAAACCTCGACGGGGATTCTCCCAATCACTTTTCGCCCGTACACTGTTGTGGCCACCTCGAGACTCACAGGACCATCAGTTGCCGCAGTATCCGCTGACACAACTATCTTGATGTCATCATTATTCTTTCCTTCGGGCATTGGTTCTAACTTGGCCATAAGCGATGGCGACCCACCAGAAATTACCAAGGGCAACTTTCCTGTAAAACCATTTCGCTTAATCGGTAGCAATATCGTTTTACTCGAATCCGGCTGAAGCAGAACCGTCGGAACACTACCAAACTCAGGGCGAACAACCTTGTCTACAATGACTTGAAGAGCCTGCGAAGCAGTCATCTCCCTTAATTTTGCATTCACGGCAAGGGATGCTTTTACCGGCTTATCACCGAGGCTGGGCAGGGCCTGTAAAACGGCCTTGCCAGCCGAAGATCCTTTTTTTATTTCAAGACGTTCAGGGTTGATCTTGAACCCACCAGGAAGATCTTCAAAAGAAATTGTGACGCTTCCTTCATGACCATTCCTGACTACTTGCACCGTAAATTCACTTGTCGCATTTGGCAATAGAGTGACAGCATCAATCTCAGTAATTTCAATTCCTTTTTGCACCTCAGCGGGCTCTGGAATTGAAACAACCGGTGGCGGTGGTGGGGGTGGCTTGCTACACCCAACCATTACGACGCAAAGTGCAATAAGCACTCTGCCACAACAACTAAAAATTCTTTTGTGCCAAATATCACAATATTGCCGAAACATAAAAGGCCCCCGAGATAGCGGCTGTGACTCTTCCCAACAGCATGCTGACACATATTGACTACGTCTTATAGTCTAAGCATACACCCACAAGACCATGCTACAAATCACTTGTCACGTGTCGACTGATTTACCACAAGCGAGTGCAAACAAGGTTTATATTTTATATTGCTCACGCTGCAGATCTGGCTTAACGCCTTCCGGAGTGACATCACTTTCAATATCAAACCATTCTTCTTTAAAGTCAACGCGAGGCTGTTCGCCTGATTTTTTTAATGCAACATTACTCACGAGTGCAATCACCGCATCCGCAAGCGCTACTTCTGGTTTGCATCGAGGCTGATTCGCAGGATCAGGGTTTCGTATACACCACGCCCAGTGTTCCATTTCTTCCGTATAGCCTCGAGAGGGCGGTGCCTTCCCTGACGCCGTAGTAGGAACGGCGGCTACGCTACCAGCACCGCCACTTTCTGTTGTATCAAGCACGGCTTCGCCACTCTTCGACTTCGACACCGTAACGCGAGTGTCACGAGAAGACCCCTTGTACAGCATCACATTCTGCTCTTGTTCAAGAAGCAAAGTGCCCTCGGTCCCCATAACGACTTCACCGTACCCACCAAAACCATTTCCGTTTATTGACGAATACGTAACAACTATTTTCTTATTTGGATTCTCTACGTAATCCGGCGCTGGATATTCATACATGCAGTACACATGATCATCAACCTCACGATCGTCAGGAAAAATACTTCGATTCCCTACAGCCGTTACAGTCAATGGCTTTACTTTCTTCCCTTTTCCATGCATTGCAGAAATGAAAATGCCAGCTGCATCGAGCTGATGACTACCAAGTTCAGCCATCAGCCCGCCACCAGTACGATTCCAGAGCCGCCAACGAATCAACTCCTCAAGAGGTGTGCGAGGGGTGCCATCAGGCAACTGTTTCTCGGTATAGCCAAATAGCCCAGCGTCAACACCACTGTCAGCAATCTGAGCCTCCAATTGTGCTACCCGTTTTGACCATACATCTACTTCCGACGGCTTTGAATCTTCCAGCCTTTTTCTCCAACTAACCATTTTTTTAAGGAGCGCTTCATCTGCAGGCAATGGTGGCTTCCAGCTGTCTTTGCCAGGCAAATTTCCACGATGCCACTGAGCTCGAATTGAATGCACATCACCAATAAGGCGAGCATCACCAATCGTATGAACGGCGTTGTCGTACAGGACGCTGTAGTGTCGCTGATGCCCCGTGGCGAGAAGCTTTCCTGTCTCACGAGCTGTTCTGCCCATTTCCTTGCATTCATAAATTGAATGCCCCATGAGCTTTTCCGTCAACACATGCTTGCCTGCTCGCATCGCTTTTATTGCCGCCTCAGCATGCAAGTGCAATGGTAATGCAATGACAACAGCTTCAATATTTTTATCGGCCAACATTTCTTCATACGCGGCGTAAACCTTAACCTGCTTGCGGGCCTCATCTTCAGTCTTCCAACCATATTTCGCCATCAAACCTGGTCGCACTCGCTGTGCATTCGGGCTTGAAACATCACCGTGAAAGGCACGAAATACGTTGTAAGGTCGTATGTCTGCAATCGCGACAGCTTTGAGGTATTCCGGATTGTGTGCACCTATCAACACACTTCCCTCATCACCCGTGCCAATAAAACCAACCCTCAATGGATTACCGACACTCGCACCATATCCAAAGTAGATTGATCCTAACCCGGCTCCCGTTGCCAAACCTGCAGCGACCGTACCCGACAGAAAGTCACGTCGTGTCACTGCAACGGCATCATTGAAATTCTCTTTACCAACTTTTTGCTGCTCTGGAGTGAGGTTCATAAAAAAATTTTCTCCGCTTCACTGACGTTATAGTAATAACTCTGTGGATCGATTCACAGAAACAAGCGTCTTCAACTCTTGGAATCGCAACAGGTCTTCAATAGACAACACCTATTAAGTATAGGCATGAGAAACGCATCAATGCCTGCCCATGCACCGAGTGGCACAGAAGCCAATACAAGAAGTCCTGCTATTTCGACCCATTGATCATATGTTGCCTGCGCTGCTGGTAGCCAAAAAGGCTGCGACGCTACAACCGAAAGAAGGAAAAAGACACCACCAATAGCATTGAATTTTGTGAAAATTCCAATCACGAGGCAGGCACCAATAGTTGCAAGAGACCAACTCACAAACCGGTCTGCTTTCCATAGCCGTGTCGGCTCAACGGCCGTGTCAGCAATTCGTCTTTCTTCCAAAGATAGAGGTTCATTCCAGGCTGACACAAGCTCTCGGCCAACGGCATTCGCTTCTTCCATCCACCCATTCTTTTGCCCTGCTAGCTCTTGTTCTTTATCAGCGACACGATCTCGCATAAAAGGAACATCTCGTGCCATTGCTGACTTCTCGGTTGTTTTAAGTCGGATGACCTGCCTACAGTAATCGCGAAGATCCTCATTTGCATAATCAAGCATTGAGGCAAGTTTTTTGTCCGCAGCACGAAGTGCTGATGAAGACATTTCAGTCAAGTCTGCTGGGGCCGCCCACCCAGACCTACTAAGGACAGCTTTTCGTCGTTCGCCCAACATTTTCCACTCTTCAACAATTGACGATCGCCAGCTATCTGCGGCATCAGCAACAACTACAACATCCGCACTGCTGACGCTACCCAATGTTCCCTTCCAATCACCGGTTTCAGGGAGATCTGTCTTCAGGAAAGAGGCGAGGGGTCCAACTGCCGCCTTCCGGAATCCAGCACTTGACCATGCTGGGTCTCTCAAATGACTTGAGCCCTCAAGAAAAAAATGCAGGCCGATGACAATTCGTAAAAAAGTGAGTGCGGCCGTCATGACTACCGCCGTTCGCGTACAACTCATACTACATGTGCGTCCAAAGAAAAAGATACCTACCAAACATATGTCCCTAAACGGAATTTATGACTGCGCAGCTAAAACAACGTAATAAACTGCATCCTTTCATTCTTCAGGTATCTCACAATTTTGCAACAAGCATTGTGGAACTTCGATTTGCAACTTCTGATTGCGCTTTCAGCAATCAGGGCAAATATACAATAATAAGGGCTCCGAACGGTTTTTGAAACTCCGCATTGGCACCACGTGGATAAACATCAGACCGCAGCAAACCCCTTTTAAGTGTCCTTGTGCCACGGGAAATTTTACATGCGAATCGTTCTCTGCTATCCAGTCGAACCTCAACACATCAAACAGATACAGGAAGCGTATCCTGATGCAAATGTCATTCCTGCCGGCCAAGAGCACATTGCTGAGGAACTCCCCGAGGCTGACATTTTTTGTGGTCATGCCAAAGTACCGGTGCCGTGGAAAGAGACTGTACAAAGGCAACGATTACGTTGGATTCAGTCTTCAGCAGCAGGGCTCGACCATTGCCTCGTTCCGAGCGTTGTTGAATCCGAGATTGCTGTTTCGAGTGCATCAGGTGTTCTTGCCGATCAAGTTGCAGAACATTCGCTCGCCTTAGCGACCGGCTGCAGTCGCAGAATCCCTCTATTCATTCAGCAATATCAACGAAAAGAGTTTATTCGCAAACCAACACGTGACCTTACAGGCTCAACGGTCCTCATTGTCGGCTTGGGAGGCAATGGGAAACGGCTCGCCGAAGTCCTACATCCCCTAAAAACTCGTATCTTCGCAACTGATTACTTCCCCGACCGACCAGCACCACTCGTGGACCACCTCGGGGGACCGGAGCAGCTCCATGACTTTCTTCCACACGCTGATTTTATTTTCCTTACGGCGCCACTTACAGACCAGACACGTTACATGATTAATGCATCGGCTCTTTCAGTCATGAAGCCTGGTGCAATACTGATTAACGTTGCGCGAGGAGGCCTTGTCGAAGAGCAGGCAGTCGTTGAAGCCCTCGAATCTGGCCACCTTGACTCTGCTGGATTTGATGTCACTCCAGAGGAGCCTCCGGCACAGGATAGCCTTCTTTGGACTGCGCCTCGCCTTATTGTTACACCACACGTTGGTGGACAATCGAAAAAAAGAATAGACCGCATGACTGATCTATTCTGTGAAAACATCATAAGATATAGACGGGGTCGTCCCCTTATCAATATCGTCGACAAAAAACTGGGGTTCCCGGCACCTGCTTAGCTGCAAAAGCTTCTTAACTTCACGAAATATGTATTAGAAGTTACTCGAATCACACAACAAATCACTTAAAGCTGAAAGTTGTCATTCAATGTCAACAACAATTTTTCAAGACGGACAGCCGACACTCCCAGCAGCAGGTGTTGGAGGTGGCCGTTGCCCTGATGAACTTCTTGCTCGATATGGTGAGGTTCTTGATGGAGGAAGGCTCAACTGGACTCAACACCATAAACTTGGCCGTCGCCTTGGTTCAGGAGGGCAGGGGGTCGTCTTCCTGACTACCCGGAAAGGAACTGATGGATTTACGCTTCCGGTTGCCCTCAAGATTTTTTCTCCAGAGCGATACGAATCGGAAGCAAGATATAGCACCGCAATGGAAGGCATTGCTCAGGTTTCTGCACAAGTCGCTCAAATCCAGCAAGACAATCTGCTCGACGTACAAAACTTTGTTGAACAACGGCAGATCAGAATCATGGAGATGGAATGGATCGACGGATACGATTTATCAAGACTCCTTGCCCCAGATTTACTTGAGAAGACGCGGGAACGCGTGACGGCCTCGCGTTGGGAATACCTGAACAATGTAATCGTGACCCCTGGATCTCGGCAATCCCGGCTCAAACCTGGAGTCGCAATTGCAATAGTACGCGAATGCTTGGCAGCTCTGGCTGCGCTTCACCGAGTGAATATCCTTCATGGTGATATAAAAAGCTCAAACATTATGGTGAAGCGTACAGGTAACGCAAAAATTATCGACATCGGGTCTGCAGTGACTTTGACAACTGCACCAACCCAAAGAACGTGTACACCGGCTTATGCTGCACCCGAGGTCTTAGAAGGCCGTGATCATTCGCCTAGATCTGATCTCGCAAGCCTCGGTTACGTACTTGTTGAAATGTTAAGTGGCCAACCTCCATTCGCTGGCCTCACCTCATTCCACGATTTATTGGAAGCGAAACGCTCGCTCGCTCACAGGTTGCCGCAAATTCTTCCTGGTGAAGTCAGCTGCAACGAACTCCTTATGAACTTCTGCAGCGGACTGGTTGCGGCAGATCCCGACCAACGCTTCCCAAGCGCGGAAGACGCCGACCTCGAAAAGGAAGGGGCAGCAAGCTTCCATCGCCAACTCATCGTTGGTGGCCTCGCCAGCGAATATGAGAATGAAATTCGCGCTTGGCTTCAGGATATGACTGGGATTATATAACCAAGCAAAAGATTGCCTGGCTCACTCCTACAATTGGCTTACTCCTACAAGCAGTTTGGCATGGCGTCTTCACCAGCTCCTTCATCCAGTAGTGAGAATTTTCGCGAACGGCCGTTAATCATTTTATCTTCTGACTCAATGATGCAGAGTCACGTCTACGAAACTAAAACATGGCTTTTGTTTCAGGATGAGTAAAACTTCTGCTCTATGTAAAAATAAAGCCAATGGAATTGTGAGGGGTATTACGTTTTCACTCGCAACACTTCTGCATCAGGCTTACATCGGCGATACAGATAACTTGTCAACTTATTTGTCAGTGTTGGTGCGCAACGCTTCAAAAACCAAAGCATTTGCGCCTGGCGCCCAAGCACGACATAGTGCTGGCCACGAAAGGTTGCTGCCAACACGTGTTGGGCCACTGACTCCGACGTCCATGCGGTTTTTTTCATACGTCGAGCCGCCTCTCGACGCTCAATAGCTTGAGTGAAATACCAAGAGTCGAGAAGCCCAGACCGAAAAAAACCGGGACACGCAACTGTGACGCTCAGCTGCCCTTGAGACTCAGCTGCGATTGCATCTGACACGGCTATGACTCCAGCCTTACTTGCTGAATAAGCAGCCATTGAAGGTGGGGAAAGAAGGCCTGCAATAGAAGCTATGTTTAATAATCGTGCTGATTCTCTCTGGCTTCGCAGTCGCGGGAGAAATGTCTCGCATCCGATCACTGTCCCCAGAAGGTTCGTTTCGAGTACTCGCTGCCACTGCTGCACTGGCAACGACCCAACCTCACCGGTTGCACCAACACCCGCCGCATTTACAAGAAGATCAATGGTGGGCCATTCTTTTTGCAACCGGTTAGCGAGTTGATGCCAAGAGTTGCCGTCACGGACATCGAATGGACTCGCTAGATGCCGTCCACCACTGGCGATGACCTCACGGTCAAGAGCAACCCAGGCTTCATCGCTCTTGTCTTTGCAATCGACCGTCGCAATTTCCCATTTCCGATTTGCAAGCTCTCGCGTAATTGCTCGCCCAAGACCACTCACCGCTCCTGTAACAATGGCT